>USHE01000059.1 GCA_900554385.1 uncultured bacterium
AAATCCAGTCATAGCAAGGTTTTTCACATTATTCTCCTTTTTTATTAGTTACGTTTTTCTGATTTTTTATTGACTGTAGTATTAAATGATACTGAAATTTTATGCAAAATCACAGTAATTACGACAAGAAATATTGTTTGTAAAATATATGTAATAATATCTTCATTCATCTTTAATATCCTCCAATGTAGATAAAATATCATTATTTACACTTATCAAGTTAAGTCCAAAAATTCCTGAAAAATACATACCGACGCATAAACCGCACCAATATATTAACGGCGGTAAATTCAGCAAATGCAACCCAAAAAGCCCGCCAACCAGCACTATCAAAACTGTTATAAGCGAACTTCTCAATGAAATTAAATGCTTAATTTTTTGTTCATGATATCTTTCCATAAAAAGATTATAACATTTTTTTTCAACAGTGTAAAGAATTTTATGGTAAGCTTATTTTGAGGAATTTGTTATGAAAAAACTATTTATTATTTTTCTTTTAATGTTTGGATTTTGTGCAAAAAGCTTTGCAGAAAATATTACGGAATTACCATCCGAAACAGGAGTTGTCGAAAGTATTCAATACGAAGATATCAGCAGCCCGCAGCAGGGTGAAAATGCTGTTAAACAAACAGCTCTTGTCAGAATTACCAGCGGGCAATTCAAAGGAACAAAAAGGTTTATCGATAACATGCTCACAGGCAATCCTGCTTACGATATAAGCTTAAACAGGGGGGATAGAGTAATTCTTCACGCAGAACAAAAATACGATGAAATTGTTACACCTGAAGACGTCGATTATTTCATCGCCGACATAAAACGTGACAATGCACTTTTAGGTATATCCGCACTATTCGTTGCACTACTTCTTGCTATAGGAAGAAAAAAGGGAGTTTTCAGCCTTATCTCAATTGTAATGACTGTTTCTTTAATATTTTTTATCCTTATGCCAATGATATTAAACGGATTTTGTCCGATAGCTTCTGCGGTTTTCGTCGGAATACTCTCGACAGTAATAACAATTTATCTTGTCGGAGGATTAAATTCAAAAAGCTCCTCCGCTATTATCGGAACAGCACTAAGTCTGATTTTTGCAGGCGGACTTTCACTTATAACTATATTGCTAGCTCGATTGTCCGGATTTGCAGGTGAAGAAAATATGTTTTTATATTCAGCACATCCGGAATTAAATTTCCCAGGAATTTTGTCTGCCTCAATGATTATAGCAGCACTCGGCGCACTTATGGACACAGGAGTTTCCATAGCAAGCGCCATAAATGAAATTTACGAAACTGGCAACTCGCTTTCCGTAAAACAGCTTTTCACTTCGGGCATGAACATAGGTAAAGACATTATAGGTACAATGTCAAACACTCTGATTTTGGTCTACTTAGGAGCATCTTTACCGCTAGTTTTGTTATCAAGTAATATTGATTTGCAAAAGTTTTTTAACCTCAATCAAGGTGCAACCGAAATTTCTTCCGCACTTGTCGGAAGCATTGCGATACTTGTTTGTGTGCCTCTAACAGCAATAATCAGCGCATATTTGATTAAGCATCAAAAAAAGAATCAGGAATTTAATTTTGACAACAAGGAGCTATGACATAGCTAATTTTGTGATACTTCACGTTTTCCGGAACCATAAAAAATCGATTTAAGCGTACGTCTAGGATCAGCTTTGTCATAACGGATAAGTAAAACATCTCCATCTTCAACAAAATGGACTAACTAATGCTTTACCCCGTTAGATTCATCAAAATACTTTACTTTATTTGTATCACGGTTAACCCAAATCTTAACTTCCTAATACGGTTCTAAATACAAATAGTCATAATACACATATTCCGGATTTTTTTGGATTTCTGCTTTTCGCGGATGTTTATAAGAAGAAAAGGACTTTTTGAATTTTCTAAACTCATGCATCATCCTTAGGAAAGGATTTGTTTCTTCTCCTGTGGTTATATGTACTTTATCGCAAGCATCTCTTAATGCAGATGCTCCTCTGTCTTGCAAAACATGCCCTTCAATTCTGCGTACAAACTTCATTGCTCGATTATAGTTTTTTATTGTGGAAATTTTTTGTATAAAACTCATGCTAATTCCTTTCTAAGAGATATACATATAAAAAATAAAAATAAAAATTTTTGCTAAAAAAAAGAGAGTTTTTCAACTCTCTTTTTTAGTCTTAATTAATAACTTACTTAGCACAAGAACACAAACTGCAAGCTTGAGATTTCAATGCTTCAGCCTTTTCAGTTCTTTCCCAAGGCACATCAATGTCTGTTCTACCCATGTGACCGTAAGCTGCTAACAACTGGTAGAATTTACCGCCGTTTTTAGCAGGCAATCCGCGTAAATCGAATTGTTTGATAATTGCAGCAGGTCTAAGGTCAAAGTTTTTAGATACAAGTGCAGAAATTTCATCATCAGAAATCTTACCAGTACCAAAAGTATCAACCATTATAGAGATAGGTTCTGCAACACCAATAGCATAAGCCAATTCGATTTCGCATTTTTCAGCCAAACCTGCGGCAACGATATTTTTAGCAACCCAACGAGATGCATAAGCTGCTGATCAGTCAACCTTTGTAGGATCTTTTCCGGAGAAAGCACCGCCGCCGTGACGAGAATAACCACCGTAAGTATCAACGATAATTTTACGACCTGTCAAGCCTGCATCACCTTGAGGTCCGCCAACTACAAATCTTCCTGACGGATTAACAAGAATTTTTGTTTCGCTGTCAAGTTTAATTGATTCATTTGCGAATACTGCATCAATAACATATTTTTGAATATCATTTCTAATAATTTCCTGAACTTTTGAGTTATCAGATACGCCGTTAATTTCAGGATCGTGCTGAGTTGAAATCAAAACAGTATGAATTCTTGAAGGTTTGCCGTCAACATATTCAACAGTAACCTGTGATTTACCATCCGGTCTTAAATAATTAACAAGACCTTGTTTTCTAACCTGAGCAAGTCTATATGACAATTTGTGAGCCAAGCTGATTGGCAAAGGCATTAATTCCGGAGTTTCATTACAAGCGTACCCAAACATAATACCCTGATCGCCTGCTCCGATATTTTCTGTTTCAGAAACAGAAGTATCAGCATTATCGCTTCTTGTTTCGAAAGCTTTATTTACACCGCCGGCAATATCGCAAGACTGTTCATCAATGCTTGTTAATACGGCACAGTTTTTATAATCAAACCCGCCGCCTTCGCTTCCGGCATAACCAATATTTTTAATAGTATTTCTTACAACTGAAGGGATATCAACATAACAATCAGAAGTAATTTCACCGCAAACAAGCGCCATGCCTGTAGTAACCGTAGTTTCTGCAGCAACACGGGATTGCGGATATTTTGTCAAAAACTCGTCCAAAATTGCATCAGAAATCTGATCGCATACTTTGTCGGGGTGACCTTCCGTAACTGATTCGGAAGTGAATAAAAAGTTTCTTGGTGTCATTTTCTTTTCTCCTTAATTTGTACTTAAACCCGGCGAACCATATCACCGTCAGTTTATACCCGGTAAGGTTTTTAATTCCGACCCGGGAACATCATTAAAAAACAGTGTACATCTAAAAAAGTTTAAAATCAAATAAAGTATTAACTTTCCTTAACGTATGAAACATTCAGAATAAGCTCGCTGTCAAACGCATTAACAATCGCCCATCTTAATGGTTTGATATGCATATTTTCAAGTTCTCGTTCAATATCTGAATTATCAAACGGAACAGTCAAATTAATAGTTATTGTTTCAGATACTATCAATGCGCCCTACTCCACGGTAACAGATTTTGCCAAATTCCTAGGCTGATCTACATCTTTACCCAAAAATTCCGCAATATAATATGCGAGAAGCTGCAAAGGTATCATAGCAATTATTGGGGACAACAGCTCCTGAACTTCCGGAACTTCTATTATATTCTCAAACTAATCCTTCAATTTTTCATCTTTAGAATTTGTTAAAGCAATCATACGGGCATCTCGCGCTTTTGCTTCTTCGCTGTTTGATAAAAGTTTTTCGTATACAGAACCTTTCATCAAAATTGAAAGTACCGGCATTGTTTCATCAAGCATTGCAATAGGTCCGTGTTTCAATTCCCCTGCAGGGTAGCCTGTTGCATTTATATAACTTATTTCTTTAAGCTTTAAAGCCCCCTCAAGAGCTGTCGGGAAGTTAATGCCTCTTGCTACGTAAATAAAATTCTTTGTATTCGCATAAACTTTTGCACAGTGCTGAATTTGTTCTTTATTAGATAGTATCTGTTCTATTTTTTGAGGGATTTGCATTAATTCCATTTTTAGATTTTTCAAATCAGCTTCAGCAAGACTTTCTTTAACCTCAGCCATATACATTGCAAGCAAATAGAATGAAACAAGCTGCGCAATATAAGATTTTGTAGCAGCAACAGAAACTTCTATACCCGCATTAACCGATAATAAGCTGTCCGCTTCTCTAGCCATAGCCGAATCAGGACGGTTCGTTATGATTAATATATGAGATCCTCTTGCTTTGGATTGTTTAATTGCAGTAAGAGTATCCGCAGTTTCACCTGACTGTGAAACCCCGATTACCAAGGTATGAGAATCCGTTACGGTTTTTCTGTAAATATATTCGCTTGAAGCTTCAACATCCACAGGAATTCCGCAGAAATTTTCAATTATGTATTTACCAATCATTGCGGCATGCAAAGATGTTCCACACGCAATAATCTGAATTCTGTTTAAATTTTTCAATGTTTCTTTGGTAAGATTTACCTCATTCAAAACGACAGGTTCGTTGCAAGTATGCATTCTCCCTACCAGAATATTTCTTATTACATCCGGCTGTTCGTGAATTTCTTTCAGCATAAAATGTTTAAAACCCATTTTACTTAACGCAACAGGCTCCCACGGAAGCACTTCTACTTTTTGGGGTTGTTCAACTGCATTTTCATCAATAAGCTTCATGGAATTTTTAGTTAAGGTAACTATCTGATTATCTGCAAGATACATTGCTTTTTTGGTATATTTAATAATCGCAGGAACATCGGAAGCCACAAAATATTCACCTTCTCCTATACCAACAAGGAGCGGAGCATTTCTTTTTGTAGCAACGAGTTTATCTTTTTCATCGTTATGCAGGACACATAGAGCATAAGCCCCTTCTATTTCTTTTGTTGCAAGCCTTACCGCTTCGGTTAAATCATTAGTTTGAGCATATTTTCTGGCAACAAGATGCGCCACAACTTCAGTATCTGTCTGAGTTTTAAAAACACAACCCTGCGCTGTCAATTTTTCTCTTAGTTCCTTATAATTTTCAATAATTCCATTGTGAACAAGTACAAGATTTCCACAATTACAAGTATGCGGGTGAGCATTCAATACTGTTGGCGCACCGTGAGTTGCCCATCGAATATGACCTATCCCGATTGTTGCACCCGAAATCTCCGCTCTGTGAGGCATAAGCTCGGCACCAAGATTTTCTAATTTCCCTATCGCTTTGTAAACCTTAATCTTATCAGGGCATCTGACCGCAATTCCGGAGGAATCATATCCTCTGTATTCAAGCTGTTTTAGACCGTCAAGCAAAATATCAACTACTGCCTTATCTCCAATATATCCAACGATTCCACACATATCTTTTTTCTCTCCCACAAATTATTGACTATGGTTATATTATAGCATTAAAATTCGAAAATTTTATATCCTTATAAAATTTTTATATCGAAATAGCAATACAAATTATTTCAAATAAGCTGAAACATTTGCAAGAAACTCTCTTGTAACTGCAATTGTATTAGAAAGACTTTCCTGAGCAATATTTGCCCAATCGTTTTTGTTATGATTTTTGGCAGGAGAAATCTGCTCACTCAAAAATACAGCTTCTTCAAATAAATCTGAATTATCATTTGGCGTCACATCAAGATACACGTTTTTTGCGTTTTTTATAAACTCATCCTCATGATGGTGTGCAAAAGCTTCAAATGCTTCATGCACTTTTAAATCCCGCCATTTATCCAAGATTGTACCACGTTCAATGTGATGCGGCTGAGTTACATCTTGAAGAAAATGTAAAGCCCTGCCTGCTTCGCAAAGAGCTTTTTCAGGATTAGTCACCGCAAATTCTTCAAAAGAATAAACATGCTGCTCATATCTTGCAGCGGCATTATTATTACCTGTAAAATCCATAAAACTTTCACGGGGTCTGCACAGCTGCGGAGTATAATAAAAATGGTTATTTCCCTTAAACCCTCGTTCATCAAAATCAGGCATAACAACCATTTTAGTCAAAACTGACTTATACTTTTTCAAATCAGGAAATTCATCAACCACCATAGCAGTTATTTTTTCGTGAGTTTTATATCTCCACCCGAAATTTGTATTATTATCAACAGAATTAATTTTCATTACACATATCCGTTTAAGGCAATCTTAACACAAACAGAATTATTCTATAAAACTTATGTTATCAGCTAAATTTCTTTTGATGTTAATAATTAATTCTTCAGGTTGAATTTCCAACGCTTCGGCAATACGCCAAAATGTTGTAAACTGCAAATCAGACTTTCCGAGTTCTACATCTGACCAAATTGATTTTGAAACATTAAGTTCATTAGAAATAAGCGAAATAGACTTGCCGTTTTTTTGACGAAGTTCTTTTACAGTCTTGGCAATTGCCTTTAGTAATAATTCCCGTTTATGTTTAGTTTCAGGTTGCATAATCCTCATACTAATGTTATAATTATAATATACTGTTCGGAATTACCTACAAAGGAGGATTGGATGTTAAACAAAGCGTTCACTTTGGCAGAAGTGTTGATTACTTTGGGCATTATAGGAATAGTTGCAGCAATGACATTACCTGCTATTATTCAAAAAAATCAAAAACGCGAAGCTACAGCAAGACTGAAAAAATTTTACAGTTCGATGCAGCAAGCTATACTTCTATCAGAAAACGACAACGGACCTTGCGGTCAGTGGAATAAAATTCCAAGACAAGCTGATGAAAATGGAACAATTATTCTCAATCCGCAGGCTTCAGTAGATTTTTTTAACAGATATTTCAAGCCTTACATGAAAATATTATCAACAGAAGTCAATAATAATGAACCTATCATAAGATTTGCAGATGGTTCAATTGTCACATTGCTAAACGGTTATTGCACGGATTTTCGATTTGACACTAATGGAGCAAGAAAACCTAATAAAATAGGCAGTGATATTTTTTATTTTTTGCTATGCCCTGATGATACAAAAAACAATTATTTTAACAACAACAAAAACTTTGGCACTTATTCACAAAAAAATATCGTCTATGGGAGAGAATATCCGCTAAGAGCATGTAAAACATCTCCTCACATGTGTTCAACGCTACTACTTATTGATAACTGGGAATTCAAGGACGATTATCCGTTTTAAAAAAAGGCTCTCAAAAGAGAGCCTTTTTTAATCTTTCTCAAATACAATTTCGTCATTTTTGACATCAATTTTTAACTTATCTCCTCTGAGGAATTTTTGAGAAAGAATTTCTTTTGACAGCGGATTTTCAACCATTTGGCGAATTACACGTTTCAAAGGTCTTGCACCATATACAGGATTAAAACCACGTGTCGCAAGAAGTTCTTTTGCATCCTGCGTAATTTCCAAATCTATTTCCTGATCTTTCAAAAGCTTACGCAAATATTCCATCTGAATATCAACTATATTTGACAACTGCTCGAGAGTTAACGCTTTGAAGAAAATAGTTTCATCAATTCTGTTTAAGAATTCAGGTTTAAAACGGCTTCTCAAAACATCAAGAACTTTGTCTTTTGTAGCTTCAAAATCAGACGGTGACCCCAGAGAATTTATTGTATTTTCAAGTATTATGTCAGAACCAATATTTGAAGTCATGATTATAAGAGTATTCTTAAAGTCTACAGTTCTGCCTTTCGAATCAGTTAATCTTCCATCATCAAATATTTGGAGCATTATATTAAACACATCGGGGTGTGCTTTTTCAATTTCATCGAACAAAACAACCGAATATGGTTTACGTCGTACAGCTTCGGTTAGTTGACCGCCCTCATCGTATCCGACATATCCCGGAGGCGCACCAACAAGTCTTGATACATTATGTTTCTCCATATATTCAGACATATCAATCCTAATAAGAGCATCTTCATCATTAAACATGAATTCCGCAAGAGATTTTGCAAGTTCAGTCTTACCAACACCTGTTGGACCAAGGAACAATAACGTTCCAATAGGTCGTTTAGGATCTTTCAAACCCGAACGCGCACGGCTAATTGCATCAGAAACTGTAATTACCGCCTCATCCTGTCCTACAAGACGCTTGTGCAATACATCTTCCATTTGCAGTAACTTTTTGGTTTCGCTTTCTATAAGTTTTGAAACCGGTACTCCTGTCCATTTACTTACTACATTTGCAATATCATCTTCGTCAATTTCTTCTTTCAACAGTCTGTTACCTGATTTTTCCTGAGTTTGACAAACTTTAAGCTGCTTTTCAAGTTCAAGAAGTTTTCCGTATTTGAGTTCCGCCGCGGTCTGCAAATCTGTATTACGCTCAGCTTCTTCAATTTTATTTTTAACTTTTTCAATTTCTTCTTTTATACCTGCCTCACCGACAATTGACGCCTTTTCAGCTTCCCATTGAACCTTAAGCTTAGAAATCTTAGCTTCAAATTCATTGATTTGTTTTGTTAAATCTTCAATTTTTGCTCTGGCTTCTTCACTATCTTCTTTTTTAAGAGCTTCCCGCTCAATTTCGAGTTGAATTTTCTGACGCATTAGAGTATCAATTTCTTCAGGCATAGAGTCAATTTCAATTCTCAACGAAGAAGCTGCTTCATCAATCAGGTCAATCGCCTTATCAGGAAGAAATCTGTCTGTAATATATCTGTCAGAGAGTTTTGCCGCCGCAATTAATGCGCTATCCAGAATACGTATTCCATGGTGAACTTCATATTTTTCCTTTAAACCTCTTAAAATGGAAATCGTATCCTCAACAGAAGGTTCTCCAACCATTACAGGCTGAAAACGTCTTTCTAAAGCAGGGTCTTTTTCTATATATTTTCTGTATTCATTAATTGTTGTTGCACCTATTGTTCTCAATACTCCTCGTGCAAGCATAGGTTTTAACAGATTGCCTGCATCCATTGAACCTTCGGTCGCACCTGCGCCGACAACGGTATGAAGTTCATCAATAAACATAACAATTGATCCGTCTGAATCTTCAACCTCTTTTAAAACAGCCTTCAAACGTTCTTCAAACTCGCCTCTGAATTTAGCACCTGCAACAAGCGCACCCATATCGAGCGATACGAGTTTAACATTTTTTAGACTTTCAGGAACATCACCGCGTACAATTCTTTGGGCTAAACCTTCGACAATAGCGGTTTTACCGACACCCGGTTCACCAATAAGCACAGGGTTGTTTTTTGTACGTCTGTTCAATACCTGAATAATACGGCGAACTTCTTCATCTCTGCCAATAACAGGATCTAACTTACCTTTTCTTGCTCTTTGAGTTAAATCCGTTGAATATTTTTCAAGAGCTTTCATATTTTCTTCTGCATTTTTATTATCCACTTTTTTATTACCTCTTATTTTTTTCATTGCATTCAAAACTGCTGTCGAATTTACGCCTGAGCGATGCAATACTGATTGAATATTACTGTTTTCTAACAAAGTCATAGCGAGCAAAATGGACTCAATTCCGATAAATTCATCCTTGAATTTTCCAGCTTCATCCTTTGCAATATCGAGAAGCTTATATGTACCGCCAGAAAGGAAAAGCTGCTGAGCATTAGGAGGGGCTGAAATAGTCGGAAAATCCTTTATTGCATTAACAATATTATTTATGAAATTTTGATTTAAAAGTTTCAATTCGGTAAGATAATCTTTTATAATCCCGTCATCCTTAATCATAGCAAGCATAATATGCTCGGGCTGCAATTCAGAATTTTTATACTCATTCATAATTGCACCTGCGGAAGAAAGGATTTCCTGTGAATAGTTTGTAAATTTGTTAAAATCAACCATATAAATCAACTCCATTCAATATTCACTGAAACAAGTTCAGTATCTTTTGTTTCTATAGTTATTTTAACGTTTTTTTTAACAAAGTCATACTAAATTAATTATTATTTAATTATTTAGAAAATAAAAAGTTTCCCCAAAACTTTACACTCCCTCATGTTTTTGATAAACTTTAGTTATAGGGATATAGAATGAAAGAGGATTAAAAATATGTCAGGACACTCAAAATGGTCAACAATTAAACATAAAAAAGCTAAAGTAGACTCACAACGTGCGGTTGTGTTTCAAAAATATTCAAGAGAATTAATTGTATCAGCAAGACTTGGCGGCCCTGATCCTGCCGGCAATTTCAGATTAAGAACAGCAATAGAAAAAGCTAAAGCA
>USHE01000060.1 GCA_900554385.1 uncultured bacterium
ATCAAGTTTAGTAAAAGTCAATGTATCAAATAAATTAATAGATTGCATAACCATACTAACTTCATGATAACCATCTGATCTTATGCAAAAAAAAACCAAAGTAAGATTTTTTTCTGCGACATCAATCTGTTGTTTGGCAATTTTAATATCAAAACGATTTGTAAGTGCTTTTTGAACAATTTCCTCAAAATCAGGGAAATCAAAACTTGGCGGAGGAGTCAGCATTTCTGCAAAGTTATTATCTTCTGAAAATATTTTATCCTTAGTATCGTAAATAATTTTATTAGGATCATTAAGAACCTTGTTAAAATTTGACAATGCCGTGTTAACATTAACTCTTGCGGTATTAAGCTGCGTTATAAGTTGATTAAGAGCAATCTCCGCTTGCAGCACATCAATCCCGGGTTCTTTTTTATTTTTAACCCTTTCTGTTGCAATCTCCAACAGTTCTTCCTGCAATTCTTTTTGCTGTTCGAAAGTATTTAAAATGGATTTTGCGGCAACAAGATTAATATAAGCCTCTCTCACATCCATTTTTAAATCGAATTCCGTATAATTAACATTCTTTTGAACAAGAACAAGATTTGATTTTGCTAAATCTTTTCGAGCTTTTCTTTTAGCAATTTCAATATTCTGACTCAAACCCAGTTGTTTTGGTTCATTATACCCTGCCCCGCCCATAAAATAAAAAGCATCAATAGACGGATTTTGGAGTCTGTTAGCTGACTTAATCTGATTTTTAGCGATATTTACATCTATCTGAGCAGCTTGTAAATCAATATTATTTTTAAGCGCAGCATCAATTGCCTCATCCAAGTAAACTTTTTTTACTTCAGCAGCAAAAACACAACCTTGTAGTATAAATAAGCAAACCGCTATAAACCATATCTTTTTCATACATTTAAATTGTATCATAAATTATGGAAAAGTTATCATTCAGACACACTTAAATTTATGGATTTAAAATCTGTATTACAAAACTATTCTATGAAAAATTATATTGGGTTGTAATATCGCCATTAGGTAATTGAAATACAATTTTCCCATTTATACTATAAACATTGGGAATTCCTTTTTTACGATTATTTTCTTGAGCTTTTTTAATTGCTCTATTCCCTATTAATACAAAATAAGATACAATATAAAGTTATACGTGTTGAAGAAAGATAGACAATTTTTTTGCATGACCCATTCGCTAAAGTAATTTAGAATCAAACAAATGTCTAAAACACTTTAAATCTTCAGTATGACTGGATTACCAAAAGGACTCTTTTTATTTGCAGAAAGAGAATTTGAGGGCAAGTGGGGTGAAATATTCCACATTTGTAAACGAGCAAATTCTCTTAAAACCATGAAAGCCCCCACGGTGCGGGAAATTTTGCACTAAAAAGAGGCTATGTAAAACTTCTGAATTTTAATGGTGGAGACGAGGGGAATTGAACCCCTGTCCAAAATGGATCTCGATAAATCTCTACGGGTGTAGATATTAATTCGCTCAAATTATTCAGGGAATATCAGAACCTTTTAAATAATTCAAAGTGTTTTTTACGGAAACACTAACCTTTAACGGTCGTCTTGATGCATCTACCGTCATTGATGCACTGCCGCTTGCATAATGGACCCATATCTCCGGCAAGCTGGGATATATGAGTAGCTATTAGCGACTACGCTGCTAAAGCATAAGCTCTAGAGAAGTCTGCTTTGATTACATTGTTAGCATTTAATTTGTTTTGCTCGTTGATAACCGTGAACAGCGCACGGACTCGCAACCTATCTCAACCGAACATCCTGTCTAATCCATAACGTCCCCATAAATTCAATTATTAATGTACCGTTCTTACATTATAACCGTTTCTTTTTAAATTTCAAGCCCTGCAAAAATTATATAAGCAGTCTGTCAAGACAAGCTTTCGACGAATACTGCCATTCGCGATAGGTTACACGTCTTACTGTAAATCCGCAGCGTTCAATTATTGCCTGTTTTTTCATATTAGAAACCGATTGTTTCATGTTGTCTTCTACGCCATCAACTTCTATTACAAATTTATCATCCACAAGTAAATCCGCACTCAACCCGGCAATTTCAACGCCAGCCTTAACGGTATACCCGAGATTACGGATCTGTTCTGCTATTTCACGTTCAAGACTGTTTTTGTAAATGTTTTCATCTATTTTACAATTTTTCAACGCTTCACGCTTATTTGTATATTCTTCAACGTAGGACATATAATCCCTGAATAAACCATCCTGCAATTCTTTCGGATTTTTTGATACAAAATTTATAACCTTATACCTTGCACGACTGATTGCAACATTAAATAGGTTTGGTTTTTGCAGGAACGTCAAGCTTTGCGGGAAACTGTTATTTGCAAAAGCCCAAGACATAAGGATTATATCACGTTCATCACCCTGAAATGTATGCGCTGTACCTATTTCTATCTGATGTTTTTTAATTATGTGATCTGATAAAACTTTTGCAACAGAAACTTTCAACTGCTCAACCTGCGCTCTGAACGGTGAAATTATACCAATAGAAACTGGGTTATCAGGATTTTTGCGTTCATCCTCAACTATTATGTCATACAGACGTTTTACAAGAGCTTCGATTTCTGGAAGATTTCTCGTTGCATCAAAATCAACCTTACCTTCAGGAACATGAACTGTTTCAAGAACTAAATCATCACCGACATCTTTTTTCATAACACGCATTCTGCCGCCGTAAAATTCGCGATTAGAAAACTCTATAATAGGCGGAAGACTTCTAAAATGTTCATCAAGCATAACTGAATTCATTGAATAATAATCGGCTAAATCAAACATTGAATTTGTTCTAAATCGCCACATAAGCTGATATTTTTCGGGAATTCCGTACTGCGACAAGAAAGATTGTTCTTTAGCTTTTTCTAGGAAAGATAAATGCGGAAGTTGTTTATCATCACCAACGATAACGGCTTTTTTAGCACGGAAAAGTATCGGGAAGCAGCTTGCAATATCACATTGCGAAGCTTCATCAATAATTGCAACATCAAATAGCCCCGGTTTTAAAGGAAGTGAACCTGATATAGCAAAAGTTGTGACGCACCAGCAAGGAAATGCTTCAAGGATTGGCTTAAAGTCTTCGGTTTCCATAATATGGCTTTGCTGACGTTTTTTAGTAGACACAAGAGAAAGTGCGTGAACCTTTAACCTCTGGCATTTTATCTGGTCACGTAAAATTCCTTTCAAAGCCTCTCGGCGGCGATTTTTCAGGATATTAACAGCTAAAGGTTTTTGCTTTTTCTTTAGTTGTTTAATTTGTTCGGTAAGAACATGCAGATTGCCTGTTTTTTGGATTTCAGCCTCAATTTTGCGGAGATTATAAACCAATCCTGCCACCTCAAGTTCTTGTTTTAGGCGTGTAAGATTTTCTAAAGTTACATCAAAAGATTTGAGTTTAAGGATTTTTTTTAGACTGTTTACTGCACCGTAATTCGCAATATTCGCAAAAAATCCTGTTTTTTCCATATTATGTTCAAGAGTTTTGATAAGTGTTAAAATTGTATCAAGTTCAGTTTTTTTGAGAACAGATTTTATAAACTGCATTTCGCCAATAGAACTTTCCTGCATTTGAGTTTCCGCAGAAAGATTTCGCCAATCATTTTCAAGTTTAATGATTTTTTCACATTTATTTTCGCTTTCCCGGAGGATATTAATATGGTTTTTCATATCATCAACTCCGACAAAAAGGCTGTCCTCGTATTCACTATCGATATCAACCTTGCCTGATAAGAGATCTTGAAGCTGGTAACTTAATTGTCTTTGATAGTTCAGCCTTCCTGCACGAAGCGCAAGGAAAGGTGCGCCAAGGTCATTTAATCTATCGGCAACAACATCAACAGCCTTATCCATACGAGAAGCTACCAGAACTGTTTTTCCGTTAGCAATCAGGTGTGCAACAAGGTTTACTATCGTCTGAGATTTACCTGTACCCGGAGGTCCTTGAACAGCAATAAATTTATTATTTTCAATATTTTTTATAACTTTTTCCTGTGAATCACTTAAAGATAAAGGGGTTACGGGATAAAAGTCTTTAATTTCTTTCATTTCTTTAATTGGAACACTTTTTTCTTTAGAGAGTGCAAATTCTTCATTTACAACATTCAATGCGGTTTCTCTATAAATTCCGCTTGGTTTTTCTGCAATTTGCATAAGCTCATGCAAAACTCCTGCCGTAACGGTAGGGCGTTTTGTAAGAATTATTGCACACTGGCGGGTTAGAGAAAGTTTTTCAAGTTTTGTAACCTGTTTTTGTTTTGTTTCTTCTTCTTCAATTACTTCCTCAACATTTTCCGCATCAATTTTTTCGTTATAAAAATCTTTTGTAATATTATCCTCATCAACATCATTTTTGTGATCAAGTGAAATATCAATATCCGGAATAATTGATTTCAAAGTGGTGAGGAAAATATTCATCTTTTCATCAGTAATCGGCAAAGTCGGAACAACCTCCAACAAACCTTCAAGCAGTGATTCAACTTCATCATCATCGTCGCTTTTTTTCATCAAAGCAGTGAGGGCGCCTGTGTTCAGTGAAAGCATTTCTTCCTGCGGAATACAGTTTATATTCACACCGTTTCTTTCAAGATGACAACCCATATATAGAAGCGGGGTTAAAAATTCATTTTGCTTTCTTGTCTTAGAACTTTTACCAACAAGGAATAGATATCCGTAAATCAGGTATTTATCTTTCTGGTCGCGGTCGGATTGAATCATCAGTTCGGTAAGTTTGCTGTCGCCTCCGTCAAGACGCAAATATTCATCCCATTTAGTAAAAAGTTCTTCTTCACCTTTAAGAAAAATCCATTTGTTATCTTTATCACCTTTAAGGTTTCTGAAAGTGGAACTTTTAACTTCTTCACGAACGCAGTCGTGTAGATACTGGCTCAACTTTTTTATAAAACTGTTATTAAATGCCGAATTAATTGCTTTAGATGCTTCCTGTAACATAATATCTTCCTTTTTCTATCATTTTACGCTAAAATAGGCGATATGAACATCATCAATATAAATGATAATAAGTTATATTACGTCGGCGGGATTGTGCGCGACGAACTTTTAGGGATTGAGAGCCTTGATGTTGATGTGGTTTATGAAGGTAATGCCATAGAGTTTGCCAAAAGTCTTTCAGAAACGGAAATTTTGCAAATAAACGAGCCTTTCGGAACTGTTCGCGTAAAACTTGACGGACGTGAAATTGATATTGCTTCTACACGTGAAGAAACTTACAAACGCAAAGGGCATCTTCCAACAGTCACAAAAATCGGTGTTCCTCTAAAAGAAGATGTTAAACGCCGTGATTTCACAATTAATACCCTCTATAAATCTGTTTCTACAGAAGAAATAATTGACCTCACAGGCGGGCTTGAGGATTTAAAAAATAAAACTATACGTGTACTTCACGACAAAAGTTTTATCGACGACCCGACAAGAATTCTGCGCGCCTTGAAATTCGCAACACGTTTCGGGTTTACTATTGAACCGCATACGAAAAAACTTCAAGACGATTACCTGAAAAATATCGATTACGATATGTGCTACAAACGTATAAAAAAAGAATTAATCGAAACTTTCAGCTTAAACTCTCAATCTGCATTTGAAATCTTTATTAATGATAGGATTTATAAACTCATCACAACACGTGAGGTCACTTTGCCAAAGATAAATATTGAAAAGTTAATAAACCTCTATCCTGTTAATAACATCTGGCTGGTTTACGTCGGGGTGCTGGGTGATTTGTCACGACTTCCACTGACAAAAGCCGAACAAAAAATCCTTGATGATTTTAATGCAATCGAAAAACTTCATAACGACTTTGAAATCTACAAAGCCTTTGAAAAGGTTATGCCGGAAACAATTCTCCTATACGCAATTTTGAAAGATGAAAAATCCGCCGTAAAATATTTAGAAGAACTCAGCCGGATAAAACTTTCCATTAACGGAAAAGACTTGCAGGGAATAGGACTTGCACCATCACCCAAATATCAGGAAATATTCGATTACGTACTTAAACAAAAACTCCAATCACCAAACATGTCAAAAACAGACGAAATAGAAGCTGTAAAAAATTACCTAGACATTTAAGGAAAGAATATTTCTTCCCACCCGTCAGAAGACTTTTTGCAAAACTTAATTTTGTAGCCTAAAATATCAGAAATAATAGCCGCCTCATACAAACTAAGACTTTTAATTTTCATCTTGCTCGTCAAACTCGCCAGCGTATAGTGTTTTCCAGTTTTTTCCTGCAAAAGTTCCGCCAACTGCGTCAACGTCATACCATTCTTTGAGGTTAATGACTTTATAAAATTTTTGATATTTACGTCCATTTATAAAATTATAATTCATTTGACAAAAACTGAAAAATAAATTATAATTTTGATGATATTCACTATATAGTTATGATATATCATGGATAAAATGACGGAACATAAAAATTTCAACTTGGAAGCAATGACGGAAGCACTTGAAGCAAAAGCATTACTTGACATCTCTATCAATGTTTTTAAATCGGAAAATTTTATTGAATTTGACAGATTTCAAATAGCAATACTCCTATCTGTCAGTAAAGAAAAATTGCAAAAACTAATAAACAAACTTGACAATGAAGATATAAAAATATAAATCAAAAACCGCCCCAAAAGAGGCGGTTTTTACACACACTAGGAAATATTTTCCTACTTCACTTCTTTGATAATAACGGTTGCGTTCTGTCCGCCAAAACCAAATGAGTTTGATAAAGCTGCGTGAACTTCAGCCTTTCTTGCTTTGTGCGGTACGTAATCCAAATCCGCAACTTTTTCATCCTGATTATCAAGATTAATAGTCGGAGGGACAAGATTTTCGTTAATCGCTTTAATACAAGCAATACACTCAACTGCACCGGTTGCACCAAGCAAGTGTCCGTGCATACTCTTGGTAGAACTTACCATAAGTTTGGTATTCGTATTTTTATCACCAAATACTCTTGCAATTGCTTGAGATTCAGCAATATCACCCAAACCGGTACTTGTTCCGTGAGCGTTCACGTAATCAATGTCTTCAGGTTTCATACCTGCATCTTCCCACGCAAATTTCATAGACCGGGTTGCGCCATTACCTTCCGGACAAGGAGCTACTACGTCATAAGCATCTGCTGTCTGTCCGTATCCTGCAACCTCAGCATAAATATGCGCACCGCGTTTTTTAGCGTGTTCATATTCTTCAAGAATAAGTACGCCTGCACCCTCAGACATAACGAAACCATCTCTGTCTGCATCCCAAGGACGAGAAGCTCTTTGTGGATCGTCATTGCGTTTTGAAAGTGTTCTTGCACTTGAAAATGCACCTATACCAACATCGCAAATTGTAGCTTCACAACCGCCTGCAACCATTATATCGGCATCTCCGCATTGGATTGCACGGAATGCATCTCCAACTGAATGAGTACCTGTTGCACAAGCTGAAACTACAACTTTGTTGATACCTTTAAAACCATATTTCATAGAAATTCTGCCTGATGCCATGTTTACAATCATCATAGGAATTGTAAACGGAGAACATTTGTTCGGTCCTTTTTCCAAAATACGAATATGGTTTTCTTCAAAAGTTCTAAAACCACCTGCTGCAGAACTTACGATAACCCCGATTTTGTAAGGGTCAACATCGTTGACTTCTTCAAGTTTTGCATCTTTGATTGCTTCATCAGCGGCAATCATTGCAAACTGAATAAATCTATCCATTTTTTTAGCTTCTTTAGGATCAAGATAATCCTCAGCGTTAAAGTTTTTAACTTCACCAGAAATTTTTACAACGTGTTTTGAAACGTCGATTAATTCTGATGTAGTTATTCCGCTTTTTCCTTCAACAAGACTGTGCCAAAATTTATCAACACCTACACCAAAAGGTGAAACTGCACCCAATCCTGTGATTACTACTCTTCTTTTAGTCATCTTTTTACCTTTTTAAATCTAATCCGGCTTTTCTTTTGCCGCTAACATCCCGCAAATGAGCATGCTCACGGGTGAATAAACTGTTTTGATAAATGTACGAGGGAGAAAATAATATTCAATTTTCACCCTCGCATAAATTATCAATCGAAATCGATTTACACACTTCCCGCTAGCAGAACACTAGTTTGAGTGTGAATCAATATAATCAACTGCATCTTGAACAGTTTGAATTTTTTCAGCTTCTTCATCAGGAATTTCGCAGCCGAATTCTTCTTCGAAAGCCATTACTAATTCAACTGTATCTAATGAATCTGCACCCAAGTCAGCAGTGAAGCTAGCTTGTGGAGTTACTAAAGATTCATCAACGCTTAATTGATCTACTACAACTTTTTTAACTTTTTCTAATGTACTCATTCTTCTTTACCTCATTAATTAATTGTATTACTATACATTTTCTCTCATATTATATCTGCTACAAAATTTTTTTGCAACAAGTTTACACTTGGGGACAGATATTGTTAAAAATCTTAATCTTGTATAATCCGGTATTATATAATCAAACCGCCGTCAACTTCCAAAACTTGTCCGGTTACGTAATCTGCGTCTACAGCCAAGAATTTTACGGCTTTAGCGATATCTTCAGGTTCACCAAGACGTTTGAGCGGGATAAAATCTGTAAACTTAGAAGTATCCAAATCTTTTGTCATATCTGTATTAATAAATCCCGGTGCGATAGCATTTACTCTAATACCTCTTGAGCCGAGTTCTTTTGCAAGAGTTTTAGTCAAACCGATTAAGCCTGCTTTTGCTGCAGAGTAGTTTGCCTGACCTGCGTTTCCAGACACACCGACAACACTTGACATATTAACGATTGCACCGCTTCTTTGTTTCATCATAACTTTTACTACAGGCTGTGACACATAGAATGCACTGGAAAGGTTTGTGTTAATTACAGCGTCCCAGTTTTCGGCACTCATTCTCATAAACAAACCGTCACGGGTAATACCTGCATTATTTACAAGAACGTCAATTCTGCCAAACTTAGCGAGAATATCTTCCACGCCTTTTGCCGCCGCTTCTTTATCAGAAACATCAAACTTAAATGCTGCAGCATCTACGCCTAAACCTTTGAGTTCTTCAACAGTTTTATTTGCCGCATCTTCATTTCCTGCAAAGTTAACAGCAATATCATATCCTGCTTTTGCAAGTTCAATTGCACAAGCTTTACCAATTCCGCGGGAAGCACCCGTTACTAATGCTAATTTTTCAGACATTTATTTACTCCTTCTTATTCAATATGGTGATTATACCATAAACAAAGGTTTTGCACTATTTTATAAGGGTTTTTAAAAGTTTTGTAACATTAGCTTCTTTACAGCTGTGCGGACCGTCAATTTTCAATTTTTCAGGACAATGCAGGTAATCCATATTGCCATATCTAATAACCCACGCTGTACAGTTACCGCTTGATTGATAATTCAAACATTCTTCCAGATAAAAAAACTGACCTGCAGGATATAAATATGGTTTTCTATAAGTAGTCCAGTTATCAGTCATGTCACGAATTTCAAATATAAAGACATCTTTACCTATTGTATTTGGCTTTTGAGAACCGTTTATATCAACGGAAATCGCAGCATACTTTCCCCACCATTTGCCATTATCAGGCTGAGCCCATGAAATCGAAAACATTGCACCATTCTTCAACAAGCCCTGATGTGCCACAGTCGGCATAACAGAAGTTGTATTACCTTTCAGGTCGACATACTTTTTACCATTTCCACAAAAACTATAACATGATGGATTACCGCAATCTTTTATAAGCGTGAGCTGCTCCGTAATTCTTTCAAAATACAAATCACTTTGTTTTTGAGAATCACCTGTTGCTTCCCAGTTATGAATATCCTCGTACTTAACCTGAGCCATTTCTACTGCCTGCGACAAAATATTATAGGTTTGTTTTAGTTTCGTAATAGTAACTTTTTCCTGCTGTTTTTGAACGATAGCAGGCAACGTAATAGCTGCGACCACGCCTATTATTCCTAGGGTTATGAGAACCTCAGCAAGGGTAAAGCCAAATTTCCGGCAGGGCTGGGGAGTGAAATTATCCCCAATTGTAATCGGTACTAAATTAGACCCTGAAACAAGTTCAGGGTGACGCGGCGCGTTTGTCATTCCGAACTCGTTTCGGAATCTTGTCTTTACAGCCTCCGCGGCTTCCATTTCTTTAGATCCTGAAACAAGTTCAGGGTGACTATCTCCTGTCGAGACTTG
>USHE01000061.1 GCA_900554385.1 uncultured bacterium
ATCCCAGATAAAAGGAGCAAGTCCGAAAATAGCGACAAATAAGACCAGTAAAGAAACAGCGGTTGAAAAATCTTTTGACTTAACAACCTGACCTTCTTTTCTCGCCTGCTCGAGCTTTCGAGGGGTGGCATCATACTGTTTATCTTCATCACCCATTCGCTAATCCTCTAATATACGTGAGTTGTAAAATTTTACGGAATATAACAATATTATAATGATTATGAAACAATTTTCACACCGGAAGAAGTTCCTAAACGTGAAGCACCGGCTTCAATCATTTTAATTGCGGCTTCTTTATCACGGATACCGCCTGAAGCCTTTACTTTCAGACCAGAGTTAGAAACTGTTTCATACATCAATTTAACATCTTCTGCTTTTGCGCCAACACCATTTTTCACAAATCCTGTAGAAGTTTTTACAAAATCAGCTTTTGCCTCAATACATAATTCACAAGCTTTTTTTATCTCATCTTGGGTTAATAAATCAGTTTCCAAAATAACTTTTAAAGGTGATGTCTTTGATGCAATTTTAACGGCCTTAATATCCTCTCTTACGTAGTCGTAATCTTTATCTTTCAGAGCCGAAACATTAATTACCATATCAACTTCATCAGCACCGTCAGCTACTGCGCAAGAAGCTTCAAACGCCTTAACTTCTGTTTTATTTGCCCCGAGAGGACAACCTATAACAGTTACAACTTTTACATCAGTTCCTTCCAACGCCGTTTTTGCCATTTTTACATAGGCTGGATTTATACACACCCCAAGGAAATTGTTTTCTCTGGCTTCTGCAAAAAGTTTTTCAAAATCTTCTTTTTGAGCGTCCTGTTTTAAAAGAGTATGTTCAATATATTTATTCAAGTTTTCCATAATTCCTCCATACGCTACACAATAGCAGTAATATTATCCAAAATTTTTGAAGTTGAGTAAGATTTATTTAATGTATAAAAATGCAATCCGCTCACTCCATAGTCAATCAACTCAGAACACTGACGACTTGCAAACTCAATCCCGAATTTCTTCATATCATCAGGAGAATCTTTATATTTTTCAAGATTTTCCGCTAATTTAACAGGTACAGAAATTCTCGCCATAGAAGTCATTCTTTCAACCTGCTTATAACTGATAATAGGCATTATCCCCGGAACTACAGGAACAGAAATACCATTTTTATCAAGCAAATCCATATACGTATAAAATTTATCATTATTAAAGAAAAGCTGCGTAAAAACGACCTCTCCACCACAATCCAGTTTATGTTTTAAATTTTTAATATCAGTATGTAAATCCGGAGCTTCAATGTGACCTTCCGGATAACCTGCAACGGCTACAGATAAATCTGTTTTCGATTTAACAAAAGACACAAGGTCACTCGCATAACGAAAATCCATATGACAAACTTCAATATCCTGAGGTTCATCGCCTCTTAGAGCAAGAATATTATCAACTCCAAGAGTTTCAATTTCTTTTATATGATTTTCAACATTTTCAAAACTGTTACACACACAGGTAAAATGTGCCATAACATTCAAAACCAGACTATGTCTTAAAGCTCCCACAAGCTCCATTGAATTATTATTATTTCCGCCAGCTCCCCAGGTTAGGGACACCAAAACAGGATTATATTTTTTTAAAAGATTTAACTCTGCGTACAAAGCAGGATACTGCTCACACCCACCTTTGGGCGGAAAGACTTCAAATGAAACAGCCGGCAGCTTTGCATTCGTACAATTACTAACTGAATAAATATCTCTCAACTTCATAATGCTATAATAACATGAAAAAATTTATGCTAAAATAAAAACCATGGTAAATGCAAAAGATGTACAATTAAAATTCAATGTATTTATAGGGGATATTTTTGGAGGATTAAATGCCGCCATAATAGCACTTCCGCAGGCATTGGCATTTGGTGTAGCAACGGGTTTCGGAGCTGGCGCAGGAGTTTGGGGTGCAATAATACTCTGCCTTACTGCCGGTATTTTAGGAACAAAAGTTCCTATGATATCAGGGATAACAGGACCTTCTGCGATAGTAATTGCATCAATTATGCATGCTTTAAATAAAGATATAAATTCGGTCTTAGTAATTATGGTAATGGCAGGCATTTTGCAAATGGCATTATCATTAACAAAACTCACTCAAATAGTAAAATATGTTCCATACCCAGTAATATCCGGATTTATGAACGGAGTCGGCACTATTATTATAATAATGCAGCTAAACCCGCTTCTGGGACTAAAACCTTTTTCAAACACAATTGAAAGCATAGACCACATAGTAACATCTTTGCACACAATGAATGTAGCCGCATTTTTATTGGGATTGTTGACTCTTGTAATTGTATTTGCCATCCCCAAAACGCTTAAATAAATACATTCCATCGCAAATACTGGCACTAATTGTCTGCACATTAATATCCATAAAACTCGGCTTAAACATTCCGAAAATATCGGAAGTTTCTATTGCACTTCCGGCATTCAAATTGCCAGAAACAAACTTACACGATATTATTACATATTTTCATTATGCAATAACTCTTGCAATAATTTTATCCTCTGAAACCTTATTAACAGGACTGGTCTGCAATTCACTAACGAAAACACAGCTTTCACCACGGACGTTGCTGGCATCTCAAGGCTTTGGAAACATTTTATGTTCACTCACCGGCTCACTCCCTGGAGCAGCTGCAACAATGAGAACAGTGGCGGCACTAAAATCAGGAGCCTCTACCAAAATTGCGGCAATTGTCTGCCCGATAGTTCTTGTAATTTTATTATTCAAATTTTCTAATTTCGTTGCAGAAATTCCACTCTGCGTACTCGCGGGAATTTTAATAAAAATAGGCTACGATATCATTGACGTAAAACTTTTAAAAGTTCTTAAACTTGCCTCTAAAGAGGATAAATACGTCCTTACAGTAGTATTTCTTCTTACAGTATTTTATAATCTTATAGTAGCAGTAGGAGCAGGAATAACGCTTGCCGCACTTTTATACGCTAAAAAACTGGCAGATAGTGCAAAACTCATCCACAAAGAAGTTTATGACGCTGACATTGTGAAACTTGAAAGAGAAGTTGAGCGGGATTATAAACTAAAAATTCGTGTAGTTCATATTAACGGACAATTTTTCTTTGGCTCTGCCACACAGCTAATCTCACAATTCGACGAAATATTAGGAACTCGCTACTTAATTCTCAACTGTGATTTTGAAGAAAAACTCGATATTTCTGCACTATTTGCATTTGAAGATATAGTTCTGCGTCTTCAATCACAACACATAAAACTAGTTCTCGTACTAAAAAATGAAGAAATATACAAACAGCTATTGGAATATAAAATCACTGAACAAATCGGCACCGAAAACATTTTTTACTCAGAACTGGAGGCCATAAAATATGCAAAAGATGCATTTTCTACAAATGCCAGAAAAAAATACAACAAATAAATACTAACTTTTTTCTATCAATAAATAGTCAAGTGTTTTTCTATAAAAATTCGCAAATTTTGCTGCATTAACCAGCGATAAATTATGTTTTCCTAATTCCACGTTAGAAATATAAACCGCACTAAAATCCAGAGATTCAGCAACAGATTCCTGAGAAAGCCCCAATTTCATACGTTCAATTTTTAAATTCAAACCAAAAACTTTTAACAATTCATTATCCATAGTTTAAATTTATAATCTTGACTTTATACTTACAATAATCTATAATATAAATATATAAACTATAGTTTATAAAAGGAGCAACAATGAAAACAAAAGCATTCACGCTTGCGGAAGTACTGATAACACTCGGTATTATAGGGATAGTTTCTGCAATGACACTGCCGACACTCATACAAAACAAGACAAACAAAGAATTACAAACGGCTTTAAAAAAAAATTATTCTGTATTACAGGCAGCTTTAAATAAAGCAAGTTTTGATAATGGAGAAACTATTACGCCAAAAAATTCATTTGGGCTGAAAGTTAAGCCTCTTTTAATGAAGCAATTGAAATTTGTCAAAGACTGTATGATTTCAGGATGCGTACCCCACAGTACAGGAGAAACAGAGAATGGAGAGGTCATCCCTTATGTTATAAAAAATTACAAAACTTACAATAAAAAGCAAATAGTTTCCACGATATACTTTGATGACGGACAATTTATGTTGAATGACGGAACATTGTATATGCTTGAAAATCCCAATGTTGGCGAATTGATACTTATCACTATAGACATTAACGGAATGTCGAAAAAACCAAATATATGGGGTCATGATTTATTTACATTTCAGATTATGAATAATGGCAAACTTTTGCCTATGGGAGCGAAAGGTACAAGATATCAAGAATCAGAGTACTGTTCCCCGACATCAAATAACAGGCGAAACGGAATTGCTTGTACTTATAAAGCGATTACCGATAAAAATTACTGGAAAAATCTTCCGTAAAAAAGCGGGCATTTAACCCGCTCTATATTTTAAAAGTTATATTCAGGAATAACAAACTGTTCATTATTTGCATCCTTTTCAACAAAATCGAGATAATACTTCATAGCTTCTTCTTTTGTTGATTCATAAAATTCATCAGAAATAAACTTTTTATGCAATTCTGTACGTTCGCCGGAATAGTTTCCAAGAACATTTGCATAAGTTTCAATCATTTCCTTGTTTGAACCTCCGCCATAGGCTTTTGTTTTAGCATCAGTTCCGGAAGGTCTTATTTCTATATATTTATGCGCGAATTTCAAATAAGTACCGTCGCCCACAAATTTTATTTCGTCAAGGTTATCAAATATCAAGCTCTTAAAAGCATCGTTTAACACTTCACGAACATTTTCGATAGACATCAAACCTTTCTTAACTCCCATTGCCATTGACAGGTAGAACAAGTCGTTTTTCGTACGTTTCTTTTCACCTTCAATCTTTGCCAATTTCAATTTTTCAATATCCGGCTCAGACTCGTTGTAATAAGCAATATCAACACGTGTATCAAATTTACTGATAATGTCATTATCTTCAAACAGTTCCTTCAAACATTCGGATAATGGTTTTTCCCCAATTTGAGAAATCAAAGCAGATGCAACTATAATAGCTTCTGTCGCACTTTTTTCTCTCATAGCAACAGCCTTACGACCGGCAAAGGAACTTATTAATTCCTCAGTTCCCATAATCATACCGCCTGATTCTTCACCACCAAATAACAGACGAGGATTTTTGCCGAGATTAATTGAATTTCCAAAAACATCGTCAACTACAACATCTTTATCTGAGAATTTTTTCAGTTGAAATTCCACTTTTTTCATAATATTTGCAATTTCTTTAAAGCCAACCGGTACATTTACCACGTTAACAGAATTTTTCTTTGCCCATTCATCCCAGGATGAAGCAGATGCTGTTGTTTTTATAATAAATCTCGGATGCTTATTCCATAAACCCTGCACTTTTAACTGTTTTGTCCAGAAATCCATAAGCATTAGAAACGCTTGATTTGCAGTAAATATAGTTAAGATTTTTTCGTTATCCAAAGGTACAAAATCAATGCCGTTTGCTTTCAGAAATTCTGCACGAGAAGCTTTTTCCGTCTGAGTAATAGTCAATCGGTCATGGTCAGGATCTGTAATCAAAACAGCAGTTCCTACAGGATAATTTTTAAGTTTTTCGTCATAATGCAAAGTTTCTATAACAGGGAAAAACTTTTCACCACTTAAACGTTTTGCAACAACTGTAGCATCAACCGAATAATCATAAAATGCATGTTCGCCCTTAGGGGTTATATCATATTTTCCGATAGAGCGGAAAAACGGATCTTCCTCAGTGTTGAACCAATCAAACTTGTTTGAAATATCAAGCTTTTTCAAAACTCTGGAAAGAGTTCGATATGCAGATCCGCCGACATTCTCTATAACAATTTTCCCTTTAAAATTTTTAATTAAATCAAGGTTAATCTTCTTTGCAACACCTGATTGAAGATACTCAACATACAAATCAACCCCGTCATTAAGTTTTGCCATAATTTTCTCATCAATCAAAGGGTTATCTGCTGCTGCAACTTTAATTTCATAAGAACCATTTTTTTCAGTTTTATCAAATATTTCCTGAATTTTATCAACAAACTCTAAAGATTCTTCAGGCAAATACTGGCTGCCTTGAGAATTTAAATCTTTCGTTGCATTTTTAACAGAAATACCGTGGCTTGAGGTTATGTATTCTCCGCCAATTAAATCAAGCTTAAACGCAAGAAAGGATGCAAGCCATATCGGAATAGTTTTTTTCTCAACAGGAACAAGAGTTTTAATCCCGTTTGCAGCCTGAATTCTAGCAATAGCATCTAAAAACAACTCCGAATTATAACGAACTTCACGCCCTGCAACTTTTAAAATTTCCTTGCCTTTATATTTTTCTTTAGCAACAAGAGCTTTAGCAAGAGTCGCTAGAACAATACCGACAAGGTTGATTGGAAATCTTGTATCCTGAGGATATAAAATATTTTGCGGACCTCGTATTCCTGCTGTTGAAACCTTAGCTTCTTTCGCATAATTTGCAAACCACTCTTTTAAATTCAACCCCTCGGGATTTTTATCCTTGTCATACGGAGCAAGAAGCTCTTTTTTTAATGTAAAAATAAACTCGTTTTTGTCCGAAAAATCCATCAAACACAGATTTTTTACATAATCCGGTGTTTTATCATAAACACTTTTAAAAAGCTCATTTTCAAGCTCTACACTAGATTTCTTAGGCATTGTCATCACTCTGTTCTCCTTATTTTTAGTTATTATTATACAATAAAAATTTTTATTGTATAATGGTAGTGAGGGATAAAGTTTATGGTAAAAAAGAAAAAAGAATATACAAAAAGGACATCGTCCCAATACAACTTATGGCGTGGAATTTTTCAGAATTTAGTATGTAAGTTTGGCTACATGATTAGGTTTAAACTTGTATACAGATTGGAAGTCCATGGTTTAGAGAATGTACCAAAAGACAACGAATATATAGTTTGTCCAAATCACCTGTCAACACTTGATCCGCCGTTGATGGTGTCCATAATGCCGCGCCATGTTGCATTCATGGCCAAAAAAGAACTTTTTGACATTCCTTTTTTACGCTGGTGGATAGACTGGCTCGGTGCATTTGCCGTAAACAGAGAAAGCCTCGGGCCTTCAACTATTAAAACTGTTATGGAAATAAAAAAAAGCAAATGGGTTTTTGGGATATTTCCACAGGGAACTCGAGGAGTAACAGGTGAAATAAGAGGCGTAACAAAAGGTTTTGCCGGGCTTGCCAAAATAACAAAATGCGCAATTCTTCCAGTTGGAATTATTGGCACTGATGAAGTGAAAAGATTACCGTTTAGCGGAAAAATTATCGTAAATATAGGCAAACCTATACCTTACAGCAACGACGTAGACAGCGTTGTTGAAAAATGGACAGAAGAAATTCAAAAATTAACAGGATTTACATATATTAAGGATGAAAATAAAGCTGAGAATTCAGAAATTCAGCAAAATTAGGAGTTAAGAATGGCGAAGAAAGTACGTAATTTCAACAGAAGATATCCATACGAATATAATATTTTCAGAACAATATTCTACTACGGATTTTTGTACGGAGTAGTTGTACCGTTCATGAAAATATTTTATAACTACGAAATTACAGGCAGAGAAAATCTTCCGACAAAAGCAAAGAGCGGAAAGTTTATCTATACAGCAAACCATGTTTCAATCTTCGATCCTCCGATGGTTACAATGGCATGTAACAGACCAATTGCTTATATGGCAAAAAAAGAACTTTTTGAAAAAGGAGAAAAATTATCCTGGCTGGTAAAACGACTGGGTGCGTTTGCTGTTGACAGAACGAAACCGGAAATAGCTACCTTCAAAACAGTTAGAGATATTTTATCTACAAGCTGGTCTTTAGGGGTATTTCCACAAGGCGGAACTCGTCCTTACGGCAAACTGGAAGGGATTAAAAAAGGATTTGTCGTAATTGCCAAAAACGCAAAAGCTGACATCATACCTGTTGCAATTGACGGCTGTGACGGATACCAAAAACTAAAACCATTTACAAGACGCAACGTTAAATTACATATTGGGAAACCGATTTCTTATAAGTTGCCGGAAGATGTGATTATTTACCAGTGGTGTGAACAGATTTCTAAGCTTGCGAACTATGAAAACTGCGCGCCTGTGCCAGAAACACCAACCAAAGAACCTGTTCAAGTATAGAGATGAAAAGATATATAAATACTACCAAAAATCCCCTGAAAATTCAGGGGATTTTTGCTTGTCGTTTATTTAAAGAAAGGAATTATTGTTTAAGCTGCCTGAGCAGGAGCTTCTGCAGCCGGTTTCATTTCTACAGTTGCTGCCTGAGGGGCATTTTGAGCTGACTGATCAAGTTCATTCAACTTTTTGAGAGCTTCTTTTGCTGCATCCTGAACAGCTGGATCTACATTATTTTGAGCAATAGTGAAGATAGTATTCAGGTCATTTTTGTATGCAGGGTTTTGAATATAACTCAAAGCCTCAACAGCAGACGCTCTAACAACCGGGTTAGGGTTATTCTTCAACTGTTCAACAATTGTTACAGCTCCAGGCAATTCTGTCAAAGGAACCGTAGTATTAGTTAATTTTGCGACTTCATCACCGTAGAGTTTTTGCAGAATAGCTAAAGTGTACATAGCATAGCTTTTATTTCTTTCAGCAGCTTCATAAGCTGAAGGAGTATCTGCTAATTTCATTTCATCAGGGGTTAAAGTTTGTTTTTCGTCTTTTTTCTTACGAGCTGCGAGCTGTTCAGGTGTAGGACCAGCTAAGTTTGCAGTATCAAGTTTGACCATATTAGTCAAAGCATCCATAACTTTAACATCTAACAATTCAGTTGCTTTTTGCGGATCATTTTTCACCATATTGGCAATTTCTTCCATAGTAGCAGCCTGAACATCATAGTCAGGGCTTGTTAATTTAGCAACAAAACCGTTCAAATCAACTTGAGGAGTTAAGGGAGCAGATGGAACAACTTCAACAGCTTTAGTATCTTTTGGAGCTTCAGCCGGCTTGGTTACAACAGGTTCAGGAGCTGGCTGTGGAGCGTTAATATTTTGTTGAATAACCTGAGGAGCAGGTTGAACTACTTGAGGTGCAGGAACTTCAACCGGAGCAGCCGGAGCTTGAGCTGCGGGAGCAGGTTGAACTGCCGGAGGCTGTGGAGTTTGCATTACCGGAGGCATGTAGTAAGGCTGTTGATTAGTCTGCGGATAATCATACAACTGAGCCTGCGGATATGTATAATAAGGCATTGTCGGAGCAGCATATTGAGGTTGTTGAGGAACATTTACAACAGCCTGACCAACTCCAGGGGTATTAACACTAGGATTGTGAACATCAATCTTTACAGCATTGTAATTAGGAGCAGGAGTAGCGTACTGCTGCATTTGTTGTTGCATGTATGGATTTACGTAATTTGGAATTTGCATCATCTTATTTTCTTCCTTTCAATAAATAATATTGTCGTATTCCTATTCTACCTTTTAAATAACCGTCAAGAAAATAAATTGCTAAAATCGGAAAATTTTTTAATAATTCTTAACAAAAAAGCGGAGTTTTAGCTCCGCCTTTTCTTCTGGTAATTAACTAATCACCCAAACACACAGCCTGAAGGTCGCTGTCGTAACGGCCGCCGTAGCTGTTCCAGCTCGAGCCCGTCGGGTAGAAGTACCTGTAGCAAGCGTAGCTGCGGGAGAACTCCTCACCAGACCACAAGTAGAAGCTGGGTTCTGGAAGTCCGTGAGATGTGGCGGTTCCGGGTTTGTAGGTTAAACCAGAAACGTTTTGTTTAGCCCCTATTGTTGGGTTGCCTTCGTAGATTGCACTAGCTATCTTTGCAAGGTCTGATGCTGTTGGCATGTTAGATTTACCGCCGCATTGTTTTACTGCGCCTGCCCAATAGTCTGATTCATAATCGCAATCGTTTACCATACCGTCTGCTTTCATTTGTTCACATTCTGCTTTTGTTACAGGTTTTGGGGTGAATGGGGCGCCAAAGCATTTGCCGCCGTCTAGATCTACAGCACAAGAGTTTCCTAAGCCATTTGCGTTAAACAACGCTACATCATCGTTTTGTTTATTCGGTTTGCCTGTCCCGTTTACTTCAAATACCGCCGCTACACAGCTTGCCGTTGCGTTACTAACAGGTTTGTTGTCTTCGGTTGACCAGCCATATTGTTTCACAGGGTCTAA
>USHE01000062.1 GCA_900554385.1 uncultured bacterium
GCCACGAGTCAGTTTTTATCTTTTTTAACAATAATCTCGTCCTGATTGTATCCCTTTGTTTTATCTGGTTTTAGCCTTTTTGAGCCCCCCCCCCCTCAGTGTTTTTTCAGCTATAATTGAATTTTTCATAAATTCCCCTTTCATTTTTACATTCTTACAGGCGCAGATACCGCCAAAAGGTCAAGAGCATTGTTTAAAACTTTCTTACCCGCAACAACTAATGCCAGTCTTGCTTTCATCATTTCTTTATCATCTGATATTACACGGTTTGCATTGTAGAATGAATGAAATTCTGCCGCAAGTTCCTGTACATATCTGCAAATTGTATAAACCTGTCTGGTTTCTGCTGATGTTTTAATCATTGATTTATATTCTTCCAGTTTCAGGATTAATTTTTTAGCGGTTTCAAGTGTCGGAAGAATTGTTTCTGCCGTGTAGTTATTAATGAGTTTGTCTAATTCTGATTTTGTCAATGGTGCAGGAGTTTTTTCGCCTGTTTCCGTATTAATTTTTTCTTCTGTGGCGTTTCTTAAAATAGAGCAGGCTCTTGCATGAGCATATTGGACATAGAATACAGGATTTTCATCCGATTTAGTTTTTGCAAGTTCAATATCAAAATCGAGTGTTGTATCAATATTCCGCATTGACATCCAGAAACGTGTTGCATCAACTCCCACTTCATCAATCAAATCTTCAAGAGTAACCATATTTTTTCGTTTACCCATACGAACTTCGTTACCGTTGATTACAAGATTAACAAGCTGACCCAGAAGTACTTCGAGTTTATCAGGATCATATCCGAGGGCTTCAATTGAGGCTCTGACGCGCGCAACATAACCGTGATGGTCTGCACCCCAGATATTGATTAACCTGTCATATCCGCGTTCAAGTTTATCAATATGGTATGCTATATCAGCAGTAAGATAAGTATTTGAGCCGTCTGCTTTTTTGATTACTCTATCCTGATCGTCGCCGTAATCAGATGATTTAAACCAGTCTGCACCGTCTTTTTGGTAAATTTTACCGCTGTCTTTAAGCTTTTGAACACACTTTTCGACTTTTCCGGAGTTATGCAGTGTTAATTCTGAATAGAAGTTGTCAAAGTGTACTTTGAAATTATCAAGAAGTGCTTTTTGCAAATATTCCATCTCTTTTTTGGCGAAATCGCTGAGTTCTTTTACATCATCAGGAAGCCCTTTATGTGTTTCAAGGTATTTCTTAGCCACAGGAATTAAATAATCCCCGGGATAATAATTTTTTCTTTCAATTTCGTCTGTAGGAAAATCAACATCTTCTCCAAGTTCCTGACGTATTCTGATTGCCAGGGAATTACCGAGTTTGTTAATTTGCGAGCCGGCGTCGTTAATGTAAAATTCCTGATAAACTTCGTGTCCGTAGAATTTTAGAAGGTTTGCAAGAACCGAACCCATTGCAGCCCAGCGTCCATGGCCTATATGGAAAGGGCCTGTAGGGTTTGCAGAGATGTATTCAAGCAGAATTTTTTCTGTTTTAACATTTTCAGGTTTTCCGTAATTTTTGTCTTTTTGGAAAATTTCATCTACAGCATTCGTAAGCAGAGTTTTTCCGGCTTTAAAGTTGATAAAACCTGCGATTACTGTATATTCATTGTCTTTTTTGTCTATATAAGAAACTATGGTATTGGCAATCATTGGAGGAGCCATTTTTGCATATCTGGCAAGGGAAGATACATTTATTGCAAAGTCTCCGAAATCTGCATTCTTAGGACGCTCTGTGCAAAGAGTTCCTTTTGCATATTCTTTCATTTCGCCTAATTTATTATCTTTAATTGCTTTTTCTATAGCATTTTCAATCTCGTTCAAAAAGTAATCTTTTATCATCTTTTTCTCTCCGTATATATTCTTATACTTTGATTATACTATAAAAATATTAAAAGAGTTTGTCATACATTTCTAAAAGATTACCCATTTCAGTGTTAATATTTTTCCCGTTGCCGTCTACTTTGAAATATTTTTGAAACCGTTGTGATACCGGTTGCTCAAATGAGGCAAGAACAATGTTTTTTGCCAGTTGATACTTATCTTCAGACGGCATTGAGTTGAAGTCAGATACAATATTTTCACGGGCTTTTATTTTTTGTTTTATTAAAGGCTTAAATGCTTCCTGTCTTAATATATTACTATATTTGTAAAATTGTGAGGATTTCAGTTTTGTTATCAGCCATGACGGCAGATTGTTTTCTAGTACTTTTCCCGCTCTGATGTATTCAGCAAAATAACCGGTCATTGCTGCTAAATTTTTATCTCTGTCAGGAATATATTTTGTAAGTCTTATGTTGAAGTCTGCCGATTTTAGAAAATCTTTTCCCTGATATTTTATATTATCTGAAAATGTTTTAAAATCCTGCGGCGTTAATTCTTTTTCTAACTGATGAAAGGCATTATTTACTATATTTAATCCGCTATCCATTTCTGAAAGCTTAAAAAGTTCCGGCGGAAAGTCTATATGCGGGCAAATAATTCGTTTATTTACATCTTCAAGCACGCCCCATCTTGCAACAGAAGAATTATAAGCTCCGTCTTCGTATATAAATAACAATCCGTCGCAGTCGCTTCCGGGCAGAGCCATTCTCTTACCTGCTGAATTATTACAATCATAGGCGGCAAATAAAAGTTTTGCGTGCAGTTTATCTGAAAATTCGTGTGCATTCTTTAAAATTTCGCTGTCTATATTGTCAGAAACTCTGGCAAGATTCGGAAAACCCGTTTCCCTGCAAAAATGTTCAGTGAAGCTGTTTTTGAAGTAAGGCAGTTGTTCCAGAAAGTTAAATCCTGCTTTTAAATTGTTGATTACTTCTTCATTTAGTATCGGTTTCCAGATACCTTTTTCATCTTGTTGAAATATTTTTCCGTTTTGATGTTTAATGCTGTTCCAGAATTTTGCAACATATTCTGAATATTCAGGTTTATAGCCCATAAATGCAGCAGGATAATTTTGCTTCGTCCTTACTGTTTTAGCAGGTCTATTATCTTGCTGATGAGCGGTGTATTTATAATTTATTAAATTTACAGGTGTTATTCGCATAGCTTTATAAAACATGTAAAAATTTTATTTTGCGCATGCAATATTAATATTTGTTAATTCCTGTATGAGTGTTCAAAATGTATTAATTTTAAAAGAGGTTTTTGATATAGTTTATTGAATTTGTTATTTATCTTTACAGCTCGAGGCTTTATCCCATCCTATTTTATCAGGGCAGTGAAGGTAGTCCATATTTTCTTTTTGTACTATCCAGGCAGTACAACCTGTATCAAACTCAAACCCTTGCATATTGGGGCGAAGATGCAAGTCATTCATACATTCTTCAAAACTTTCTGCAGCCACAGTACAACCTTTGATGCCATTAGGTAAAACTCCATTTGTATAGAATCTGAATTCAAATGTATCATAATTATTTTTGTTCGGTTTGCCTTTACCGTTTATGTCTACCATAATTTTAGCGCAAGAACCATAATGTATGTCGTACCCATTATTTGCTCGTCTAATTGATGTGTAACAAGCATGAAAGTTGGTGTCTGAACTTTGATTAGGGCTTCTGCGTTTAAAACCTATTGCAGTCCCATCTGCTAGAATTATTGCGGGGTATGTCGAACTAAAAGATTTTGTACATTTGCTTGCATCTTTACAGGTTTTAATTATTTTTACGTGTTTTGAAAATTCCTGTATAAAAAAATCCAGACTATCATCTGTCCATAAATTCATTTCGCCGTGTTCTGTGCGCATTTTCATTTCTATTGTCTGTAATAATGAGTAAATTCTTTTTACTTTTAAAACAGTCTGATGTTCTTGCGTTTTTGTCATTACTGTCGGTAGAGTCAATGCCGCTACAATTCCTATTATTCCAATTGTTATTAATGTTTCAGGTAAGGTAAATCCGTTTTTATAATAACTCATAATCTCCCCTTTTTAATAAAATATTTTGAATACATGTATATTATACATAAAAACATATATATCGCTACTATTTTCGTTTACATTAGACCTTTTTTATTTACAATTCTTTTTACAAAATATAATATGTTCTTATGTCTATTGAGAAAAATCAGATTAAAGATATTAGGAACGAAATAAGATCTTATATGGTTGCAAGAGGGCAGACGTATAGTTCTGTGGCTTCTTTGCTTAGAGAAAAATTTGGAGAAAATGTTACGGCGCAAAGTCTTAATAATAAGCTTGCGCGCGGATCTTTAAGGTATGTTGATGCAAAAAATATTGCTGATGTTCTCGGGTATAAAATTAAATGGGAATGACTTTTTATTTTTGTAATATAATATTTGTATGATTAATATTGAGAACATAATTGAACGCTTGCGTGAAATAATGGACGATGAAACTACCGAACAGCTGCAAGATGAGCTGAACGGGTATCACGTTGCGGATTTGGCAGACATTTTTCAGGAGCTGAAACCGGAAGAAAGATTACAGTGCTTTAAGCTTCTGGATATTGATAAATCTGCTGATTTAATGGAATATTTGCCTGCTCAAACTCAGGTTGAACTTTTAAGTGATATTGATGAAGAAATGGCTGCAAAAATCCTTACTCGACTTCCGCTTGACGCTGCGGCTGATGTTCTCGGTGATATGGAAGAAGATGAGAGTGAAACTTACCTCGATAAGCTTCCGCATAAGTTTTCGGAAGAAGTTAGAGAACTTTTGACTTATAACGAAGATACTGCGGGCGGTATTATGAACCCTGTCGTTTTGACGGTTAATTCCGATATGAGTGTTCAAGATGTCTTAAATCATATTAGAATTAAAGCAGAGCAGGATAATATGGAATTGTATTATGTTTATGTAACGGATAAACAAAATCACCTTTTGGGGGTTGTTTCTTTGCGTAAGCTGTTGACTTCTCCTATTAATCAGAAAGTTGAAGATATTATGATTTCAGATATCGTTAAACTTCATGTTGATGATTACAGCGATTTTATTACTGATGAATTTATGAAGTATCAGTACAATGCACTACCTGTGGTTGATTTGTATAATCGGCTTAAGGGTATGATTACGTGGGATGACGTTCACGATTTGTTTGAAGAAGAAACAACCGAAGAAATTTATCAGTCATCCGGTATTTCTACTGAGGTTGTTGATGAGGATGAAATCCTTTCCGGTAATATTTTTAATGCAATAAGGGCAAGAACTCCGTGGCTTTTTATAACCTTGCTCGGTGAATTTGTTGCTGTAAATGTTGCTCATTTCTACGAACATACTCTTACCGCATTACCGATAGTTGCGATATTTATGCCTTTACTTGCTGGTTTAGGCGGTAATATCGGTACTCAAAGTATTACCCTTATGGTCAGAGGTCTTTCTACCGGACAGGTTACATTGAGTTCAGCAGTGCACCATATATTAAGAGAAGCTTTTATTGGCTTCCTTATTGGCGGATTATTCGGAATTCTTGTGACATTTGCTACCTGGGGATGGCAGCATAGCGCGCAGCTTGGAATTGTTGTAGGTTTAGCTATGACGATTAATATGACTATGGCTACGATTATCGGTACTTTTACTCCGTTTGCGTTGAAATCAATCAATGTAGACCCTGCCGTTGCGTCAGGTCCTGTTATTGCAACTACTATTGATGTTGTTGGGCTTGCTGTGTATTTTTCTCTTGTTTCTCTTTTTCTTGTAAGAGTCTTTTCATAAAATACACAATTCGCTGTATATCTTGAGTTTTATTTTAGATTAAAATATTTATATAATATGTTTGAGGATTAAGTAGATATGACGATTAGACCAAATGAAGAACAAATTAGTGAATATAAATCAGATGAAAATTTAAAACGCAATGAGTATTTTAGGATTATGAAGCAGCGCCAGCAAGAGCAGGAAGCTTTTATTCGTGCTGTTATAATTATGTTCCTTATCTTTATTTGTGTTGTTTGTTCTATTTTTGTTTTTGCTTTCAATGATGATTTCATGAAAGAACAATTTGGCGAAAATTCGTTTGTTACAAAGATATTTAATACAGTAAATAAAGATAATGAAAATAAAGAAAAAGCAGAGTTTTCATTACCTTTCGGTCCAAGAAAACAAAATATTCTTATTCTCGGGGTGGATGCAAGTGAAAATAAAAATGATTTATGGACCGGTACTCGTACGGATACAATTATTCTTGTAAATATTGACCCTAAGTCAAAATCAGTAAATGCAATATCTATTCCTCGTGATAGTAAGGTGTATTTGCCTGATAATAAAGGAATACAGAAGATTAATGCTGCCCACGCAATTGGCGGAGTCGGAATGACGATTCGCACTATAGAAGATACGTTAGGTGTGCATATTGACCGTTACATAATGGTGCATGATGATGCTGTAAAAGCTATTGTTGAGGCTCTCGGCGGAGTTAATGTTTATGTTGAAAAACCTATGAGATATCATGATTACTCCGGTAAACTTCACATAGACCTTTCAAAGGGAGAACACAGGCTAAATTCTGAGCAGGCTGTTGGATACCTTCGTTTTAGACACGATGCTCTCGGTGATATTGGCAGAACTCATCGCCAACAATGGTTTTTGCGCGGTCTTTTGAATGAACTCCAAAAACCTGAAACTATTGCAAAAATTCCTGATATTATAAACGTAACTAATAAATATGTAAAAACAAATATGTCTTTATATGAACTTTCTCAGTATGCAGCTTTAACAAAGCATATTGATATGGATAAGATTGAAGTTGCAATGCTTCCGGGTTCTCCAAATAAAAAAGGGTACATTAGCTATTGGATTCTTGATCCTCAAAAATCACAGGAAGTTGTTGACAGGCTGATATATAGGGAAAAAGTGCATCCAGATGAAAATATGGTTTTAACTGCAGGTGTGATGTCCTCAAAAGATAATGCAGAGGAAGCTGAAATCGTTAAAAATGAACTTCAAGCTGCGGGTGTTACAGTTTCCTGTTCTGGAAATCTTTCCAGAACCCATACTCAGTTTATTGCACATTCAAGCAAGGTTACAAATGAGTATTATAACTGGCTAAAAAAGAAAACGCCTTCAATTTCAGGATATCAATTCGTTTATGAACCCGTTAATTATTATTGCGGTCAAACAGACTTCACGATTGTAGTTGCCGGTAAGTAGCACTTGTCAACTTCTCAACAGTATGTTATAATTGTTAATAAAAAGCGAGGTTTGAATGGAAAAGTTTTTTATTAATCTAAATGGAGGTTTTTTGATGATTGTATCTCTTGTAGTTTTATTGGGTTTATTGTTTTTATCATATACTTTTTATGTTTCGCTTATTCAAAAGAAAAATAAAGCTAAGGAAGCTTTTTCAGGAATAGATATTCAGTTGAAAAAACGTTATGATTTAATTCCTAACGTATTGCAGATTGCCAAAAAGTTTATGGAGCATGAAAGAGGGCTTTTGGAAGAAATCGCAAGATTAAGATCACAAGCTGCCGGTATGCCTGCTAATTTGAGTAATGCAGAGCAAAAATTAAGTCTGGATAATATGATTACAGGTAAAATGGGTCAGCTTATGGTTTCTGTTGAAAATTACCCGCAATTAAAATCTGATCAAACGATGATGACAGCTATGCAGACTTATAATGAACAGGAAGAACATATTGCTGCTGCAAGAAGATTTTATAACTCGGCAGTGCTTGAGTTGAATAATGCCGTAGAAATTTTTCCTGGAAATATTCTTGCGATGCTGCTTAATATAAAACAACTTCCGTTCTTTGAAGTAACAGAAGCAAAAGAACGTGAAAGAATTAATGCGGCAGATTATCTAAATTAAAAGAATAAGGCGGTTTTTAAAACCGCCTTATTTGTGTTAAGATAAGAAAAGTTAAGCGCCCGTAGCTCAGTTGAATAGAGTGTCGGTCTCCGAAGCCGAAGGTCACGGGTTTGACTCCCGTCGGGCGTAATTTATTCAATGTTTGACTATTGTATAAGCTAATGTTATTATATAATCGGTTGACAGCCGGTTTCTCAAGAAATCACGGGGAGCATGTCTTCCCTTTATAACTTTAAGGCTTTGTAGCTCAGTAGGATAGAGCGACGGTTTCCTAAACCGGTGGTCGTGGGTTCGACTCCCACCAAGGCCTTTTATTAAAAAGAAATACGTACAAAGTGCTAGTCCGGCTTGAGTAGAAATTGAAAATTTCTGAACCATAGTATTCTACTGTTAAATTTTCGGAGATGGCACAATATTTAAATATTTTGAGATTAAAGAGTTATTTATCTAGCCAAATCGCATCGTTTTTTGAAAGACCGCCCCGGAGCTTTTTATCACTCCATTTAACAATATATTCTCTGGAGCTTCTCCCTTTAATTGTAAAACCTAACATTTCGCAAGCACCCATCATTGCATGGATACAAGTCTTTGTTCCACTACAAAATGCTGTACTTACAAGGTGAATTACCTTATTGGCAAAAAACTTACGGTCTGTATTTTCTGCCATACAATTCAATCTGGTTAAAAATGCAACTGTTTGAGGTGTGGGCATATCTAAATATACTGGACTCCCCAGCATTACATCACTTGCATCTTCCATTGCGTCTATAATATCTTTTAAGTTATCTCCTTTTTGTATACAGCGCGGAATACAAGTTTTGCAATTAAAACAACCATTCATATCTTTTGGTAATTTAAAATATGCAGTTTCCAGTTCCGGGAATTTATTTTTATAATATTCAGTTTCTGCCATAAGAGCTTTATATGTATTGCTGATACTGTCATGTCTTGGGCTTCCGTTAATAATAACCAGTTTTTTCATTTTTTCAAAATCTTCAACTGTACTTTGTAAAGTCTCAACGGCAGTATTAACTATTTTTTGAGGACTGCCTTTAAAATTAATTTTATTTGGATTTATATACTGAGTATTTAAATTATTTGAAATATTAATCATAACTAGACCTTTCTTTATTCAAGTGTTAAATTCTTTAGTGCTTTTGATTGCGGATTTTTTTCTATGGCATCTGCAATTTTTCGAGCAAACATATCTTTTAATTCTAAAAATCTAAGATATAAAGTATCATTAGTTTTAAATTCTCTTATTTCTTTATATGTTTCAGAATTATAATATTTCCATTGATGTTTAAACATCTCAAATTCATCAATCAATCTTCGTTCAAGGTCTTTTTCAAGAAATGCTGATTTTGAATTATAAAGAGAGAAATCCTCTTTAGAAACAAGGTGTTTGTACTTATCCCATAATTTAGTACCTTTAAATGGCATCAAAAAGTTTCCACATACCATTTCAGGTTTTAAATCATTAAATCTGCCGATTAATTTTTCATAAAATTCTGCGGATTTTTCATTTGTGTTTACTTTTAGAGGGTCAACGATGAATGATAGATATTTAAAAAGTCCATGTTTATAATGTTTTTCACATACTTCATCCAATTTTCGGTTTTTGCCATATTCTTTGGTGATGTCTTCTAGACCTAAGCATGTCATATAAACATTATTATTTTTCATTATTTTGATAGTATCATCATTCATTAAATTGGCAGATGCAAACAAGTAGGTTTTAGCATCCAACTTTGCGATTGTTTCAAGCTTTTGTTTCCAATCTTTTTGCAACGGGAAATTTTCATCTCTGATAAATATAAATTTAGGGTTGTATTGTTTAAGATACTCAACCTCTTTTTTTACCAGTTCTAAAGGTTTACTTACAATGTGGTTGCTCATTAACGGACTGCAACAAAAATCACAATTGTTCGGACAACCGGATGAAGTATTTATAGATGTAACAACATCGTCAGGCTTTTTATCTGGTATAATTTGCTGGTTAAGTTTTATGTCATATAAATCATAACGAGGAATTCTCCTGTTAAGAGTAATTCCTTTTACAATTTGTCCGCCCTGTTCCATTGTTTCCCAGAAGGAATCACAAGGTCCTGTTATAATTTTTCCTGCGTGGTCAACAAAATCTTGAGGATTCATAGTCGGTTCATAACCGCCGACTATAATTTTTGATTTTGGATGTTGTTTAGCAAACTTGATAAAATCTTTCATTCCGGTTACATAAACACTGCAAAGATACAAATCAACATCTTTATCTTTTAATCCTATATCGTTATAGTCCATTATATATCTGACATTTTTGCCATCAGGAACAACTGTTAAAACGGATGGTTCAAGCCCTAAATTCAAATCTAGCTTCGGGAAAGTCATAGCAAGTATATTTTTATTATTCTTTTTCGCTAGAGGATGGGGTATTGGTTT
>USHE01000063.1 GCA_900554385.1 uncultured bacterium
AGAAATCTCCTTGTCAGAAAGGTGTCCCAGGCTTTTTCCATCCAGAAGTACGTCTCCGGAAGTAGGTTTATCCAGTGTTGCTAGAATATTCAGAAGTGTAGTTTTTCCGGAACCGCTTTCTCCCATAATTGCAACAAATTCGCCCTGATCAATTGATAAAGAAACACAATTTAGGGCGTTAAAGCTATCATCTCCTGTTTGGTAAGTCTTTATTGCTTCTTTTACTTCTATCAGGCTCATTGTTGCTCCTTAAAACATGCGAGGTCCGCGTCTTGTATTTTTTTTGTCTTTGTTTTGGGAAAGTGAGGAATCTATTATGATTTTGTCACCTTCTTTTAAATTTTCTGTAATAATTTCTGTATTTGTATCGTCGCTTGCACCTGTTTCTATGTTAATCCGTGTCGGATGATTTTTTTCAAGAATCCAGATTCCTTGAGTTTTATATCTTGTACCGTCTGTATTAGGATTAAATTTTAATGCAATACTTGGAACGCACAGAACATTTTCGCTTTTATCGGTAATAATTGATACATTTGCCGTCATTCCCGGAATAAGTTTTAAATCGTCATTTTTGACATCCACGATAACCGTATATGTTACGACATTTGATACTGTTGTTGGAGAAATTCTTACCTGTGTAACTTTCCCTGTGAATACGCTGTCAGGATAGCCGTCAAGAGTGTATGTTACGTTCTGCCCTTCATTAACTTTCCCGATGTCGGCTTCCGAAACATTTACTTCTATCTGCATTTTTGTTAAATCCTGAGCTATTGTAAAAAGTTCAGGAGCTTGAAAACTTGCGGCAACAGGCTGTCCTACGTCTATTTCTCTTGATATTATAGTGCCGTCAACCGGGGCAATAATTTGTGTATATCCAAGGTTCGTTTGTGCGGTTTTCAGGTTTGCTTTAAACTGATTAACCTGTGCTTGTGCTGCGCGTATTTGCGCCAAATCAGAATAGTATGTGCTTTTATACTGATCTAGTTCGCTTTTGGCTACAAAATTTTTGGCATAAAGGTTTTTGTAGCGTTCATACATTTGTCTGTCATAATCTGCAATTGCCTGTAATTTCGCTACATTTGCCTGTGCGTTTGCTATTTGTGCCTGATTTTGCTGAACTGTTGCTTCAAAGTTCCTAGGGTCAATTCTGGCGAGAATTTGACCCTTTTTAACCTGAGAGTTAAAGTCGACGTAAATATCTTGTATTAGTCCTGATACTGTCGAACCTACCGAAACTGTATTAACAGGATTGATAGTTCCTGATGCTTCCACAACCTGTGTAATTGTGCATTTCTCAAGAGGTTTTGTTTGATATTTTATTCGAGAGTTTAATGATTTATACGCAAAACCTGAGCCAGTCAGTGCTATTATTATTGCTGCGGTTATGATTTTTACTTTTTTATTTTTCATTATCTTTTGTCCTCTACGTTTATTTTAATTTCCTGCTGGAGTGCAATTAGTTTTTCCAGATTTGCTCTTGCTACATTGTAGTTGTAAACGGTTTGTACGTAGGTTTGCTGAGCATTGTTGTAATTTACTCTTGCATCCTGAAGTTGTATGTAATCGCCGATACCTACAGAATATCTTCCGTCTGCAAGTTCAAAATTTTCGTATGTTTGTTTTACTTTGACTGCAAGCAGGGGAATTTGTTTTTCTAATTGAACCATATTTATGTAGGCGTTTTGTACTTCAAAATAAATGTTTTGTTCGAGTAAATCTATTTCATTTTGCGCCAAATTTACCTGTAGTTTACCGTTATCTATTTCGTATTTTTTACTCAAAATATTTAGTGAACTTGAAAAATTTAACCCAACATTAAAGGAATTTGTATTGTACTGGTTTCTGTAATTGTATCCTGCGGTTGCTGAAAGTTCTGGATAATATTCTCGTTTTATATAGAGAAGTGACTGTTTCATTGCAGAAAGTGTTGCGGTATAAGCTTTTAAGTCAGGGCGGTTCTTTTTAGCAAGTTCTACACATTCTTCAAATGAGTACGGAAACGGTTCAAATTTAAAAGTTTCAATTACATCCATTTTTTCAACTTTTGAGGTTAAGGTTGCGTCAGAAACAGGGTTTGGAGTTTTGCTTAAATCTTTTTTTTCTGATATTTTTTGTAGGTTTACCGGAATTTCTTTTTGCTTAAAGTTGAAAGTTTCTGTAGAGGAAATTTCGTATTCGGGAGTGTATGCGACGTACATTGAATTGTTAAGTTGTACGATTGCATTCTGGTAAGTTTTTATTGAGTTTACAAGAGTAACTTTCGAATCGCTCAGGTTAACTTCGGCATTAACAAGATCAATTTTTGATTTAATTCCTTCGTCAAAGTATGCTTTTGTACGCTGATAATTCCTTTCATTTATTTGGACGTAAGCTCTGTTGATATCTACGGTTGCTTTTGCTGCTAGTACGCTGTAATAGTATGTTTTTACACCAAATATTGTGTCCAGAACAATGTCGTCAAAATTATACATAGCCGCAATTTTGTTGAATTTTTGCATTTTTATTCTGGCATTAGTTTTTCCGAAATTAAAAATAAGCTGGCTAAGATTTGCTTGAGCGTTATACGTATCATTGTTGTAGCTCATTCGATTTGAACTGTTAGTATTGTAGGTATAGCCAGTTCCAACTCCAATTGTGGGGAAGAACGCTGCTTTTGCTATTTTTTCGTCGTTTTTAGAGATGTGGTAATTGTAGTAAGCTTTATTTATAAGAGGGCTGTTTTTTAATGCAATCTGTATACAATCAGACATTGTAAGTTTTGCGCCCTTTTGTATAACGGCATATTTTTCAGCCGCGCACACAGGATTAAAACTTATCCAACATACGCATATCAGAGTGAAAATTTTTAGTATACCGCAAGTTTTCAAATTTTTTACACTCGATAATATACTAACGATTAAATCATATTATTTGTTCATTTTAATCATTCTTATAATGTAGAATAGATAATCTTAAGGGTAATATAGGAGTGTAATAATTAGTTATCTTTAAAATTCCAGAAGTCAGGCTGAAGCATGACAAGGAAAGGAACTAGTTCAAGTCGTCCGACTAACATTGATACTATCATTACTGATTTTGATATCGAGTGCAGAGAACTATAGCCACCCATTGGACCTATGACTTGTCCACATCCGGGCCCTACATTTCCGACAGCAGTAATTGAGCCGGATAAACCGATTATAGCATTTTGTTCAAGTATTCCGATAACTATAGCTCCGATTATAAATATTATAAAATAATACATAATAAACACTACCGTCTGGCGAATAACTTCCGGAGCTATTGTTACATTATCAAGTTTTATATTTATAATTGCATTTGGATGAAGAATTCTTGTTAGTTCAGCTTTTAATGTTTTAACAAGCAAAAGCCATCTTGTCATTTTAATACCGCCGCCGGCTGAACTTGCACACGCCCCAAGGAACATACAGCCAAATAAAAGAACTTTAGCCGTAAAATCCCATTGTTCAAAATCAACACTGGCACTCCCTGTAGAAGTCATCACACTTATGACCTGATAAAGTGCGTGGGTCACTCCTTCAAATACTGAGTAGTGGTTGTTGATAACGAGGGCGGCTGCGATGAGTGCGCTCACACTTAAAAAAACTGTCAAATATAGTTTGAATTCATCATTTTTGAAAAATAATAGCGGATTTCGTTTAGTTATTACTTTGTATTGTAAATTAAAACTTGTTCCGGCAAAGAACATGAAAATCAGAATAACCCATGTTATATAATTTGAATGATACCCCATTATGCTTTGTGCGTTTGGAGAAAAGCCTCCGGCAGCAAGAGTGGAAAGCGAGTTGCAGACTGCATCAAAAATGGGCATTCCTCCTGCCGTCAAAAGTATAACCAGCAGAATTGTAAGTCCGGAGTATATTTTCCATAAAGCGGATGCCGTGTTTCTTATTCTCGGAGTAAATTTATCCTCAGTTGGTCCGGGAGTTTCCGCAAAAAACATTTGTCGTCCGGCAACTGCAAATTGTGGCAAAATTGCTATAAATAATACGATTATGCCTAAACCGCCAAGCCACTGCGTTAGGGAACGCCAGAAGAAGAAAGCTTTCGGGTAATCAAAATGAGTTATTATTGTTGCACCTGTTGTGGTAATCCCTGATACTGCTTCAAAAAGGCTGTCTAGAGCATTTAATCCATAGAATAAATATGGGATTGCTGATATAATCGCGAACAAAACCCACGATACTGACACAATAAAAAGTGCTTCTGCTTTTTTTATGTCATTTAAGTTTTCAATTTCATTTGCTCTTTTTGCAAATTTTCTAAAGCCGTATCCCGCAGATACAGCTATAATACTTGCTGTCACAAATGGAAGTATGGATGCTGCGTCTTTGTCAATGATAGCTACAATTACAGGTGCAAGTATTACCAGCCCAGCGTACATCAATATTAATCCAAGAGCGTATGCAAGATAAGTTATGCGCATTTAGAACCTGCCTTAAAAAATTCTTTTATCAGATTGCCGTCTTCAGCTTTTGTGAATATTATAAGAGTGTCGTCATATTTGATTTCCGTCAAGCCATTCGGGATAATTACCTTGTTCCCTCTTTCTATAATTCCAATGATAGCAGCTGTTGGAATTTTTAATTCCATAATCTTTTTACTGTCAAATTCAGGTTTAACTTTTATTTCCAAAACCTCACCCTGACCTTGTTCTACGGTTGCAAGAATATCTACGTTGTTTTCTGCTAAATCGTTTTTAACTTCTGCAAGTGCGGAATTCTTAGGTGATACCGCAACATCAATACCCACTTTTTCAAACAGCGGTATGTTTAAAACTTTTGCTACTCTGGCGATAACCCGATTTACTCCGAGTTGTTTTGCAAGAAGCGAGCATAGAAGATTTCTTTCGTCGTTATTCGTAACACTTATTACTACGTCTGCCGAACCAATTTCTTCTTCATCCAGAAGTTTCAGGTTTGTGCCGTCGCCGTGTATTACAAGTGTATGTTGTAATTCTTGTGCAAGATATTCACATCTCTCGTAATTTTTTTCAACAATTTTTGTTTTAATTTTGAGGGTTTCCAAATTCTTTGCTAACATCATGCCCACAGTGCCGCCGCCGATTATGGAAACATTTTTAACTATTTCTTTTTCATGGAAAAATGTTCCGGCAAGAATATCGAGTGAATGGGATGTTCCCATAAATATTAATTTATCGTCAGCAAGTAATTCCGTATCGCCGTTTGGAATAAATAATTCTCCGTTTCTGGTAATGCCGACAATTAATGTGTCGTGTGTAAAGCCGCAGTTTTTAATTTTCTTGTTAACAACGCTTAGATTTGGAGTGACTTTATATTCAAGAAGTCTTGCTTTCCCGTCTGCAAAATTTTCAACATCAAGAGCTTTTGCTACCGTAACAATTCTAAAAATATCCTGTGTTAAAAGTTCTTCAGGCCAGATAATGTAATCAATGAAGAAATCCCCTGCATTTATACTGTTTTTTTCAAAGTAAAGTGTTTTCTTATATTCTTCTTTACTTACGAAGCAAATAGTTCTGATGCCGCTTATCCTTTTTGCAGAAAGACAAGCCACAATATTTGCCTCATCAATCGGGGTACAGGCAATAAAAACATCGGCATTGTGAATGTCTGCACACTTCAAAACCCCGATATCGCAGGCGTTTCCGTTAATAAAGCTTATATCAAGTTTGGAAAATTCATCTGTTTGATTTTCTTCTTTATCAATAATTATGATGTCGTGGTCTTCAAAAAATTCAGTAGCGAGAAGGCAACCGACTTCGGTTGCCCCAAAAATAATTATTTTCATAATAATCCTTTTCCAATGTTAATGAGAACATAAATTACAACATTCTGGATAACCTGTAGCACTATTAATGCAATAATTGGTGAAAAATCCAGTCCGCTGAACGGAGGTATAAACTTTCTAAATATACCAAGATATGCATCTGCTACATTTCTTATTGTATTCCAGGGTTGTTTCTGCCAATCTATGTTTGGAATCCAGCTAAGGAAAACCCGAAGAAGGATTATTACGTAGAATAACAAAAATATATTGTTTATGCCATTTATTATGCCTCTAATCATTTTTATTATTAATCCTATAATTGTGATTTTGATTTAGTAAGAGCGCATTCGCAATTTTTTCTTTCAGCCGGAATTTGCTCTATCATGTTGAACAATAAGTTTTTAAGATTTTCAAGGTTAGAATTGAAAACTTCAATTACCTCATGGTGTGATACAGGTGGTACATCTCCCACAAGTCCTGCATCGTAATCTGTTATCAATGATATATTCAAAGGACACATATCTGCTTCTTTTACGAGATATGCTTCAGGGAATGCTGTCATGTTTATAACTTCCCAACCTTGATTTGTGAAGAATTTTGATTCTGCTTTAGTCGAAAATCATGGACCATTAATTACTACAACCGTACCTGTTTCGTGAACTGTGATACCTAAATCTTTACCTGTTTTGATTGCGAGATGTCTTAATTCAGGGCAGTATGTTTCTGCAGGCGATGGGTGGGTAACGATAGGACCTTCAAAGAAAGTTGATTTTCTTCCGTCAGTCCAATCTACGAATTGGTCGCATACTACAAAATCACCAGGTTTAACATGTTTTTGTAAACTGCCTGCTGCACAAGGAGAGATTACTCTTTCAACTCCTACTGATTTCATTGCCCATACATTTGCTCTGTAGTTAATCATGTGCGGGAGAATAGTATGATTTCTTCCGTGGCGTGGCATAAATGCAACCTTGTGTGGTCCGATTTGCCCGATAAGAAGATTATCACTCGGCATTCCGTAAGGAGTTTCGATTTTTACTTCTTCAATATTATCTAAAAATTTGTAGAAGCCTGACCCTCCGAATACACCTATTGTTGCTAATTTTTTATCTGACATATCATTTCCCTTTCTTTATTTCATTTGTACGTTACGGAAATTATAACCGAAAAAAACTTATTGTGCAAACTCAAAAATGAACGAAAAAATGTATAAAATACACCTTAATTTTAAAAATTTACAATTGCTCGAAACTTATAGCTGGAGCGGATTATGAGTATTCGATACTGGTTGTATTTTTAACTTTAGGGTTGAATTTGAAAAATTTTTGTACTAAGCTGTTGACAGAAAATTTGTTCCTAAGGGTTAAAACCTTGACACAAAAGAGAGAGTGCATTTGCCTTTAGGGATTTCCAATTTACAACCAGAGGATTACATTTTGAAAAAATTATTACTATTCACTATTACGCTAGTGTTAACATTGGCTGTACCTGTTCAGGCTTCCGATACTAATACTGTTAAAGCGACTATTGTAAAGCACGCAATCTCAATGGGAGTTGATCCCGCAATCGCTTTGAGTATAGCTAAAACCGAATCGGGTTACAGACATAGCGCACGAAGCAGTCATGGTGCAGTAGGGGTTTTTCAACTTATGCCATCCACGGCTAAGAGAATGGGGTTAAATCCATATTCATTGAACGATAACATCAAAGGCGGTATTATGTACTACAAGATGATGTACAAAATGTTTGGGTCAATGGAATTGGCTTTGGCAGCATATAACGCCGGCCCGGGGAATGTGAAAAAATACAATGCGGTTCCGCCTTATAGTGAAACGCGTCGTTTTGTTAGCAAAATTATGACAGATTATCATCAATTAAAAGCTAATCCGGATCCGGCTATGAGAGCGGCGGCGTCTGCGGCTCGTAAGCCTGCTCAAGTTTCTACGGTCCCTTCTGCTGCTAAGCTTACTGCCGCTCCTGTAATCACAGCTACTGTTACTAACGCAATTAAGGAAAACGAGTTGAATACAATGATTCACAAAGTTGATGAAACTCCTATAGAACTCGAATTAGAAGCTTCAAGTTTAGCTATTTAGCTTTAGGGTTCTTGAAACAAATAAAAAGCTCCGATTTATATCGGAGCTTTTTTGTTTATGAATTGTATGCTTTAAAAAATTCCTGAATTAATTCCTGACCTTTTAATAGAGATTTGTAATTTAAATTTTCTTCCGGTGAGTGCATATTGCAAACATCCGCAAGACCTGCAAGGTAAGGCATAAATGTTTCTTGTTTTGAATTTTGTTTGTTTGCGTAGATGTGTGTTTCTGCACCTGCGTGGAAAGATGAAATTTCCGGAGTTACGCCTACTTTTTTTGCAGCAGTTTCAAAAAGAATCGGGATGTATTCGTCATCTGATTTTTCAAATGGCGGCAGGTGTTCCTCAAATTTTACAGAGGCTTGAGCAACACTTTGATAATCTTTATTAAACTCATTAACCTCAAATTTCATACGGTCTTTCAATTCTTCTTCGTGTTTACGGCTGGAACTTCTTATAGAGTAGGTAGCCTTTGCGTAAGTATTTATAACGTTTGTGACATCAGGGTTTCCAGCTGCAATTCCTCCAATATTGCAGGACGTTACTACATTGTGGTCTTTGTCCGAATAAAATACTCCCTGCGGAAGATTTGCAACAATGTCAGCAATTAATTTTGCCGCATTTTCACGTGTTCTGTCTGCAATATCAATTCCCGAATGTCCTCCTCTAAATGAATTTACTTCAATTGTGGCAAGGGTGTAGCTTGCGCCTGAAGTCATTAATTGTCCTAAACTGTCGCTGTCGCAGACAAGAACATATTTAGATTTAAGTTTTTCAAAATTTACGTGTTTAATTCCTGACATTCCTGATTCTTCATCTCTGGTAAATACAACTTCTAAGCCTCCGTGCTTAATATCAGAATTAGCGATGGTTTTAGCAAGATAAAGAGCGTTGGCAATTCCGGCTTTGTCGTCAGCTCCGAGAGTTCTTCCTTCTGCGCGGATTAAGTCGCCGTCAAGATATGTTTTAACCGCACTGTCGTCGCCGATTACATCCATGTGAGATGATAATAATAACGAGGATTTTGTGGTATCTGTTGCAGGAATATTAATGTATACATTGTGATAAACATCAAATTCGCAAGGAATATTATTTTCATCACAGTATACTTTTATCCGGTTTGCAACATTTTCTTCTTTTAATGAGGGTGACGGTATTTCTGCAATAGTGCAGAATAGGTCGACAAGCTCATTTTCATTTCTTATTTTATTTAAATCCATAGTATTCTCCTAAGTGTGATTAATTAAATTTTATCACACTTTAGAAATCTTACAACATTTATTTAGACTAGTTACAATTCAAATTGAGATTTTTGCGGGAAATAATCGGTCAAAAATTTTTGCATTTTTATTCTCTCATTATCTGTAACCGAATCATCATCATTTATGCATACTAAATTAGGCTTATATTTTTTGATAATTTTGTTTATATTTTTAGCGTGTAGGCTTAAGCAAATGGAATCGAGATGAAAGTCATTCTTTATTGTTTTAATTAGCTTTTGAAGAATAGATAACTTTTCTTTCTGAACAGATTTTAAAACTCCTTGATTTGTCATATAAGCGTAAGCCGAGATAATAGCCCTTGATATGTCGTCATTTTGTCTGAATTTGTGATGTGCGGTGTCGTTAAAATGTTCTTCAAATTGGTTGATGCATTCTATAATTGTTGATTTTTTGTAGGAATCTATTGCGTGGTGCGGGCATTTGTCATATAAAAATCCGAATTTTTCATATAGTAACTCGTAAGAGTATTTTAAGCTTTGAAAATAGGTGTGAGAATTAATTATCTCATTTGTGAGTTTTTCTCTTGTACGTATAATCGGGAGATTGTTCGTTGTAAAAAAGTATTCCGGTTTTGTCGGATTTGCAAACAACATGTCATCGTTTGCATATAAAAAATACTCAGATAAATTTTTAATTTTATGAATACAGGTTTCTAATGCAAGTGCATTGAATGTCGGAAGTGTATCTTCAGGCATAATTTCAGTATGATCTACAATATGAATTTTAGGGTGTTTTGTATTTAGCCATTTGGGGATTTGATTATCCGTAACGATATAAATATTGTTAATCCATGGAGCATATTTTTCTACAGAACGAAGGGAATATTTCAGTTCGTCGTTATCAATAAATCTACATTTGTTTATTCCTTGCTTGTTAATCGTTTTACCGTATTTTTCTTTCCATAAGTTTCTTTTTTTCGTAATTTCCGGGTCATTTCCATCAACCCAGAGGTATAATAAATCTATTGGGTAAGAAGGGGAGGGGGAGGGGGGGGGGGGGGGGG
>USHE01000064.1 GCA_900554385.1 uncultured bacterium
GCGTACGCGGAATAAGGAGTTTTGACAGCGCATTCACATGAAACGTAATGGATATTGCCTCAATTCCTGTTATCAAGAAATACTCTCACTTACCGATAATAGTAGATCCAAGCCACGGAACAGGACAAAGATATTTAATAGAACCAATGGCAAAAGCAGGTTTGGTTGTCGGAGCTGACGGAATAATGATAGAAGTTCACCATGATCCGGAAAACGCACTTTCGGACGGGAAACAAAGTTTATCAATCCCAATGTTCAAAGATGTTATGAAGCGGATTAATGCATTCAATAACAGATTACATTACGAAAAAACCTGCCTTTCGGCAAATGTTGAATAAAACTAAAAAGCCCTCATCGATGAGGGCTTTTTTATTTTTTATAACAATTCACCTTTTAAATACCAGGTTTTTGCGCCTATTATTTTAACGTTTATGAATTCACCTGTCAAATCTTTATCACACGGAATATGGACAATTTTATTATTTCGTGTCCTTCCGGTAACAACATTTTGTCCTTTGTGATTTTGGAAACTTTCAACGAGAACTTCCATTTCACGCCCGATAAATTTAAGATTTGATTTCAGACAATTTTCTTTGACCTTATCATTCAATCGCGCAAGACGTTCTGTTTTAACATCTTCGTCTATATACTTATCAACCCATTTTGCGGCAACAGTTTTTTCACGAGGAGAATATGCAGCCGTATTTGAGTAATCCAATTCAAATTCATCAATCGCAGAAAGAGTTTCTTCAAACTGTTCTTCGGTTTCTCCTGGAAAACCTGCAATGAAATCACTGGTTATCGTAACGTCTTTTACTTTATCCCTAACTTTTTTGACAATTTTCGCATAAGTTTCACGGTCATAACGCCTGTTCATAGCTTTTAAAACTTCATTGCTCCCTGATTGCATCGGGATGTGAAAATATTCACAAACCTTATCAAGCTCCACGACTGTATCAATCAGGTCATCGGTAATATCCGTAGGATAAGAGGTTACAAAACGAATTCTAAAATTTCCATCAAATCCGTTGATATCTCTTAAAAGCTGCGCTAACCTGTAATTTTTATCTTTAAAATCCTTTCCGTAACTATCAACATTCTGTCCGAGAAGGGTAATTTCTTTAAACCCTTGCGCGAGTGCATCTTTTACTTCCTTGAGGATAATTTCAGGCTGTCTTGAACGTTCTCTGCCTCTTGTATAAGGAACAATACAGTAGGTGCAGAAATTGTTGCACCCTTCAGTAATAGAAATCCACGCATTTACAGACTTAACTCTATTTATAGGAAATTCAAAAGCTTTATCATCTTCGGTTAAATGGGTTTCCGTACATTCACAAACCCGCTCGCCTGAATTCACTTTTTTAATAATGTCAGGCAGAGAATAAATTTTGTGAGTACCAAGCACAAAATCAACATAAGGCGCACGACGAAAAACTTTTTCAGCCTTTTGCTGGGCAACACAGCCGCAGATACCGATTTTTATATCTTTACCTTCATTTTTCCACTTGCCCCAAGTTCCAAGCATACTAAACGCCTTATCTTCACTAAGCTGACGTATGGAACAGGTATTAATCATTAATAAATCAGCATCTTTCGGATCTTTAGTTTCGGTATAATTCTGACAAGAAAGCATCCCGAGCATTCTCTCAGTATCTGATTTATTCATCTGGCAGCCCATTGTTTCTATATATACTTTTTTCATTGAAATATTCCTGTACTCCGCTATTAAATATTACTTTTTTTTGCGATACTCCTGCTCGCACTCCCGCTATTGTCTTAAAAAAAATATTTAACAGCGGGAATTATATACAAATAGATTATACTACAAAAATTTATGGGAAGGTATAACAAGTTTACACCAGATACAGTCAAGATTGTCATGCTGAACTCGTTTCAGCATCTGTTATATTTGAGACACTGAAACAAGTTCAGGGTGACGATTTATAAGAAATTTAGTGTAAATATGTTATACCACTTGACTTATAAGCGTATAAATTATATGCTAATAAGTGATGGTTTCTACATAACTAGCGGATTTAAGGGGAAAATATGGGATTAAGGCAAAGAAACATTCTTTCACTTTTGGAAGACAGAACAAACAATTATAACGACAGAGTAGCACTTGGTATAAAAAATGCTCTTGGCTGGCGGGAATTTACCTACAAAGGCGTGGGTTTGATGTCACGAAAACTTGCGTGGCACCTGATAAATGTTGTCGGCGTAAAAAAGGATGAAAAAGTTGCTATCTTATCAGAAAGCAAGCCGGAATACGGAGCTTGCGTGTTTGCGTCAATCCTTGCGGGAACAACAACCGTTCCGCTAGATGTTAAACTTACAAAATACGAATTAACATCTATCCTTTCAGACTGTGAACCAACTGTAATGTTAGTTTCACAACATTATCTTCAAACTGCAATAGCACTTCAGAAAGAAATTCCGTCAATAAAAACAATTCTTGTTATGGATGAACCGTCCTGCAACAGAGAATACAAAAGCATTTATGAACTTCCAAACAACTTTGACGAAAAATGGAGAAAAAGAAGCTCCAAATCAACAGTATTCATAATTTATACATCCGGAACAACAGGTGCGCCTAAGGGTGTAGAAATAAGTTTTACAAACATGTTTTCTCAGCTTGAAGATATGAAGGTTGCTCTTGACGAAATTCTTTCTCTGGAACATGCTAGAATTCTTTCTATACTTCCTATGAATCACTTGTTTGAAATGACTGTGGGATTTTCAACATTTTTGAATTATGGTTGCTCTGTATATTATACACAGAGTCTGAAACCTAAAGATATACTTGCGATTATGCGAGAAAAACAAATAAACTTTATGATTGTTGTTCCGGCATTTTTGAAATTATTAAAAACTGCAATTGAAGCAGATCTCAATAATGCATCTCCGGCAGAACAGACAATGTTTAAATCTTTATACCACATCGCTAAATTTGTACCTTGCAGCGCAATCAGAAAGTTAATGTTCAAAAAAATCCATGATAAATTTGGCGGACATTTTATAGGTTGTCTGTCAGGCGGTGCGCCTCTTGATTTACATGTCGGAAAATTCTTTGACAGAATAGGTCTGAAAATATATCAAGCATACGGGCTGTCAGAAGCAAGTCCTGTTGTATCCGTAAATACCAACAAACGCCGTGAGCTTGCATCTGTTGGCAGACCGTTAAAGAGTTTCACAGTAAAAACAGATAGCGTAACCGGAGAACTTTTAATCAAAGGTCCTGCTGTTATGAAAGGGTACCACAATCAGGTAGAACTCACAAAATCTGTAATTGATGAGGATGGCTGGCTTCACTCTGGCGATATCGCAAAAATAGACAAAGACGGTCATATATTTATCACAGGCAGAATTAAAAATATGATTGTACTCTCCGGTGGTAAAAAGGTCTTTCCGGAAGAAGTTGAATCTGTATTGGAAAAAAGCGAATACGTAAGCGAAATATGCGTCCTCGGAGTATCAAGAACATTCGGTTCAAAAGACGGAACAGAAGAAATTGCTGCGGTAATAGTTCCAAAAGATTATCTCTATGACAGATATAGCGAAGAAGAACTGGATAAACTTATCAGAAGCGATATAAAAAGGCTTTCTACAAGACTTACGGCATACAAAAGACCTGTAAACATTGTAATATCAAGACATCCGCTGCCTCGTACAGCTACTAGAAAAGTAAAAAGAAAAGATGTTAAAGAACTTGTTACGGCATAGAAAGGAATAAAATGAAAAAAATATTTATAGCACTTGCAATTTTAACAATAACACTGGCAACCCCAACAGCAACACTCGCAGAATCTACACATGGCACAGACGGCAGCGTATCCGGCAGAAGTGTTGGTGCTGCAATTTGTTCACTACTTGTTTGGCCTGGCATTGGTCAAGCCATAAACCACCAATCCAAAGAGAAAAATATCACACACGCTGTTCTCGGATTAACCGGAGTTTTCAGACTTTGGTCTTTTTATGACGCTATAATTGATAGACAAGGCGGGGTTTGGCATCACAGAATTTAGGTAAGTTATAACATATTTACCTTCACTTCGTATAAATCGTAATCCTGAACTTGTTTCAGGGTCTAGAATATAACAGATGCTGAAACGAGTTCAGCATGACATTATATCTTACCAGAATTTAAATTAAATCTCTATGATGAAATTGCTTATTGCCGTTGGCGTAATCTGCAACAATATGCCCGTTACCAATAAGTTTATATTTATAGATAGTAAGACCTTCCAATCCAACAGGTCCGCGGGCGTGAGTTTTATTAGTAGAAATCCCGACTTCTGCCCCGAAACCATAGCGGAAGCCGTCAGCAAATCTTGTAGATGCGTTAAAATATACACCTGCTGAATCCACGTTATTCATAAACTTTTCAGCATTTTCAGAACTTTTTGTAATTATGCTTTCGGTATGTCCTGAACCGTAAGTATTAATAAGTTCTATAGCTTCATCTATATTGGCTACTGTCTTAACGGATAAAAATTTATCACCATATTCATGCGACCAATTTTCAGGATTAAATTCCAGTTTAATCTCAGCAAGCTGTAAAGCAGCAAGTAATTTATCCTTATGCGGAAATTTTTCATGAATTAAAAGAGTTTCAACTGAATTACATGCACTCGGATACTGGGTTTTAGCATCTGTAACTACTTTTTCTGCCATTGATAAATCTGCACTTTCATCGACAAATATATGACAAATTCCATCAGCATGCCCAAGTACAGGAATTTTTGTATTTTCTTTTATAAATCTTACAAGACTATTGCCGCCGCGCGGAATAATAAGATTAATATATTTATCACATTTGAGCATTTCGGCAACATCATCACGGGAAAACACCTGATTTAGCACATTTTTTGGGAAATCTACCACCTGCTCCAATGCTGAATTTATCACTGATAAAATTGTACGATTTGTATTTTTTGATTCTTTGCCGCCTTTAAGAATTACTGAATTTGAGGACTTTATAGCGAGTGCCGAAATTTGTGAAATAACATCAGGACGAGCTTCAAAAATTATGCCCAGAACTCCGATAGGACAAGAAACTTTGTAAAGAGTCAAATTTTCGTCCAATTCTCTTACAAAAAGCTGTTTATTCACAGGATCATCCAATTGTGCAATATCACGAATACCCTGAATCATATCGCGCATTTTATTTTCGTCTAATTTAAGCCTGTTAAATGTAGACTTATTTAATTCCCCTGCCGCGACAAGTTTTTCAGCTTCCTTTAAATCTTCAAGATTTGCCGAAAATATTTCATTTTTATGTTCTTCAATTGCATCTGCAACCTTAAGCAGAGCCGTATTTTTAACCTCAGTTGACAAACCTGCAATTTCCAAAGAAGCTTTTTTAGCTGATTTTGCAATTTCTATAAAATCCATATCTACCTCTACAATGTCGTAATATTATCACGGGTAATTATTGCGTCATAGTTTTTAAAGTTCAAAATCTTCATAATATCATCAGAATGGTTACCCATCACCCGTTTGCAGGATTCAGAATCGTAATTCACAATTCCGCGGGCAAATTCAATTCCATTTTCATCAAGAATTGACACAACATCACCTTTATCAAAATCATTCACTACATCAACAACACCAATAGGCAAAAGACTTTTATCTTTATCACAAAGAGCCTTTTTGGCACCGTTGTTGACAATAATTTTTCCTATAATATTTGTTGCATACCCAATCCAGCGTTTTTTATCAGAAAGTCCTTCATTTTGCGGAAGGAACATAGTTCCAAAATCTTCGCCGTTAAATATTTTTTTAATTATATAAGGGATTTTACCGTTAGCAATAAGAACTTTTCCGCCAAAACGAGTGACAAGCCGAGCAGCCTCAAGCTTAGTTCTCATCCCGCCTCTACCGCCTTCTGAAGCATCAGTTCCGAGCGCGCATATTTCATCCGTAACCTCATCAACTTCACGAATTATTTTTGCATTCGGATTATTTTTTGGATTTTCGTTAAACAATCCATCAACATCAGACAATATAACAAGCAAATCTGCATCTAATTCACTTGCGACAAGCGCTGACAATTTATCGTTATCAGAGAAGCAAACCTGCATATTTTCATACCTTGGAACAATATCCACATTAGATACAGTATCGTTCTGATTAATAACAGGTATAGCTTTAAGCTCAAGAAGTTTATTTAAAGTTGTTCTAAGACTTAAATATCTTGTTCTAATCCCAAAATCGTCTTCTGTAAGAAGAATTTGAGCGCAACAAGCCCGTAAGTATCTAAACCGCTTTCGTAAATAGACATCAATTTACTTTGACCTATTGCGGCGCAAGCTTGTTTTAATGCCGTACCTTTAGTTCCCTCAAGCCCAAGCCGTTTACGTCCTAACCCTACAGCTCCTGAGGTAATAACAATAACTTCTTTCCCCGCACGGGCAAGAGTTGAAATATCTTCAATAAACGAATAAATTCTAGGCAGGGAGACAAATCCGTCGTCCCCTCTTAAAATATTAGTTCCAAATTTAAATACTATACGCTTTGCGTTTATAAAATCTTTTCTGTCCATAGCTTTATTATATAACAAAAAGGCGGGAATTTATCCCGCCCAATTATTAATTATTTTCTGTGTCGAGCAAACTCGTTTGAGAAACATTACTTTCAGCTTCTGCCGCATCTGCTTCTGCATTATCTTTCTTAATTGTTTCGTCATTATCAGGATTTACAATTTTGTTTACCGAAACAACAACATCGTTATCCATGAGATTTTGAGCGCGAACACCGGTTGCAGGTCTTCCCTGACAGCTTATTGAACCTGCATTAAGTCTTGTGACGACTCCATTTGCCGTAACCATCATAATATCTTCAGATTCTTGTACGATAGTCAAAGCAACCAGTCTTGATGCATTCGATTTAAACTTAGTCGCAATTAAACCTATACCGCCTCTGTTTTGAGTTCTAAATTCTGATAATTTTGTACGTTTACCGAAACCGTCAGATGTTACGACAAGCAAATCTGCATCATAATCCTGCGGAACGATATCACAGCCGATTATTTCATCGCCCGTTCTAAGCTTCATTGATGTAACCCCTCTTGCGCTTCTGCCAAGCGGTCTTAAATCTGCGATAGGGAATCTTATTGCCATACCGCAAGAAGTTCCGATGATAATTTCATCTCTTGAAGTTGCAAGTTTAACCCAATTAAGTTCATCACCTTCTTCAAGTCCGATAGCAATAATACCGTTACGTCTGATATTTGAGAAATTATCAAGTTCGATACGTTTGATGTAACCTTTTTTCGTCAACATTATCAGATTAAGTTCATTAGAGAATGTACTTACAGGAACTACAGCCGTAATTCTTTCATCCTGATCGATAGGGAGAACGTTGATTATAGGCAAGCCTTTTGCCTGACGTCCGCCTTCTGGGAAGTCATAAACATTCAGACTGTATACCGTACCTTTAGATGAGAAGAACAACACTTTATCATGCATCATTGCAGTAAAGAAATGCTGAATATCGTCATCTTCTTTGGTTTTAATACCGGACTTACCGCGAGTTGCACGGTTCTGGCGTTCAAAAGTATCAAGAGAAATACGTTTCAAATATCCTTGATGAGTAATAAACACCGCCATAGGAGTATTTGGAGTTAAGTCTTCTATTGTAACTTCACCTTGTTCAGGAAGAATTTGAGTTTTTCTGTCATCACCGTATTTTTCTTTATCTTCAAGAAGTTCACCCTTAATAATGTCAAGGATTTTTTGACGGCTAGCAAGAATATCTTCGTATTCTGCAATTTTCTTCAACAATTCATCATATTCAGCCTTAACTTTGTCTTGTTCCAAGCCTGTCAATCTTCTCAATTGCATTTCAAGGATTGCATTAGCCTGATCAACATCCAACCCAAAGCGTGACATCAAACCGTCACGGGCTTCTTCTGTAGTTTTAGATTTTTTAATAAGTTCAATAACTTCATCAATCGAACCTAAAGCAATTATCAAGCCAGCCAAGATATGCGCACGAACTTTAGCCTTTTTGAGGAAGAAAATAGTTCTTCTTGTAACGATTTCAACCCTGTGTTCAACAAATTCAGAAAGCACTTCATACAAATTCATCAATCTAGGCTGTTTACCGCATAACGCAAGCATATTTACGCCAAAAGTTGTAGCGAGCTGAGTATATTTAAACAAATTATTTTTAACAACATCAGGCTTAGCGTCACGTTTAAGCTCAATAACAATTCTCATACCTTCGCGGTCAGACTCATCACGGATATCTGAAATTCCGGTAATACGTTGTTCTTTAACTAAATCGGCAATTTTTTCAATAAGCTGAGCCTTATTAACCTGATAAGGGATTTCAGTAACAACAATTGCGGTACGGGATTGTCTTCCGCCCCCGCCGGCAATTTCTTCAAACCCTGCGACAGCAGACATTTTTATAGAACCTCTGCCTGTTTCATAAGCCTGTTTAATATCGCTTAGACCAATAATTGTGGCAGCAGTAGGGAAGTCAGGTCCTTTTATATATTCCATTAATTCCGAAACTGTAATATTCGGATTATCAATCAAAGCGATTGTACCATCCACGATTTCGCAAAGGTTGTGCGGCGGAATATTTGTTGCCATACCGACAGCGATACCAGAAACACCGTTCAGAAGAAGCATTGGTAATCTTACAGGTAAAACTGACGGTTCTTGCAATGAGCCGTCAAAGTTTGGTTCAAACTCAACGGTTTCACAATCAATATCAGCAAGCATAGATGTTGTAATTTTATGCATACGAGCTTCTGTATAACGCATAGCGGCAGCCCCGTCACCGTCGACAGAACCGAAGTTTCCATGTCCGTCAACTGTCAGATATCTTGTAGAAAAATCCTGAGCCATACGAACAAGAGCTTCATAAACCGCACTATCACCGTGAGGGTGGTATTTACCAAGAACTTCCCCGACAATACGGGCACATTTCTTAAACGGTTTATCCGGAGCCATTCCAAGCTCATTCATTGCGTACAAAATACGTCTGTGAACAGGTTTTAAACCATCACGAACATCAGGCAGCGCACGCCCGACAATTACAGACATAGCGTAATCAATATACGAACGCTTCATTTCTTCTCTTATATTAACCGGAACAATCTTTCCGTCTTCAAATATATTTTGCTGACTCAAAATCTTCTCCTTCTTATCCAAGTCTATAAATTCTTACCAGAATTATAGCACAAAAACCTTCTTTTGGATATTTTTGAAATTATTGTTACATTTCAGGCAAACAGAAATTTACGTGTTATAATATTTCACAGAATTAAGGAGCTTGTATGCCGTTTGAATTTGAAAGACAAAAAATCAAAGATGTAATACTGGTTAAACCTACAGTCTTCGGCGATAACAGAGGATTTTTTATGGAAACTTATAAAAAAACCGAATTCACGGAAAACGGAATTGATGTTGAATTTAATCAGGATAATCACTCAAAATCATCAGCACACGTATTAAGAGGGCTTCATTATCAAGCAAAACCCTACGAACAGGCAAAACTTGTCAGATGCGTACGCGGCAGAATATATGATGTTGCTGTTGACATAAGACCAAATTCAAAAACTTTCGGACAATATGTAAAAGTTGAACTTTCAGAAGATAACAAGCAAATGTTATTTATTCCGGAAGGATTTGCACACGGATTCGTAGTATTATCAGATGAAGCAGAACTTTGCTACAAAGCAAGCGGAGAATATAACAAAGACGCAGATAGAGGCGTTTTGTGGAACGACAAAGATATAAATATTAACTGGGAAATAGATTTTGAACCTATACTCAGCGAAAAAGATAAAATCCAACCAACATTAAAAGAAATTAATAAAAAGGAGCTTATATGAAAATATTAGTTACAGGCGGAGCAGGTTTTATAGGAAACTGTTTTATACGTCACATGCTTAACCACCATCCGGATTACAAAATTGTAAACCTTGATGCACTGACTTATGCCGGCAATCTTGAAAACCTCTATGATGTTAAAGACAATCCTAATTATGAATTTATATACGGTGACATTTGCGATAAACACCTTGTAATGCAAGTTATATCAGGTGTTGACTCAAATGTAAACTTTGAAGCCG
>USHE01000065.1 GCA_900554385.1 uncultured bacterium
TGGAGTAAATAAGCCTAATCTTAACGGGTATTTCTTATTTATGTTTATTCTTGTTCCCGATAGAAACGTAGTAAAAATGCACACTTATCAGTATCCATATAAAACTGATGGTGTTTACACTTATTGTAAAAATGCTAATGCCCAGGGCTGCGGTTCGGTTATAGAGAAAAATAATTGGGATATTCCTGATGATTATCCTATAAAATTTAATTAGACAGTAATTTTTTTATATCTAAGCTAAGCTTTAGTTTCATTGCGTAAATGTTATCAAAGTCAAATTTTTGTAATTTTACGGCATCCTTTTCTGTGGTTACGATTGCACCTTTGATATTTTCGATGTCTTTGCGTTCATATTGATGGTGGTCATCAAATATAATCATTTCTTTTATTTTATAATCCTTTAAAAATTCAAAAAACTGTTCGGGTTGACCGATTGCGCAAAGTGCCGTAATTTCTTCCCCTTTTTGCAGCGGTTCATTCGTTTTTATATTTTATACGTAATCAGGCTCTGTTTTGCATATATATGTTGGTATATTCATCCGTTTTTGCATTATTTTTGTAATTTTTTCAGCCCGAGTGTGGTCAAAATTCTTACTTACAATTACAAGTTTGTCAATGCGTTTAAAAGCTTCAGAACCCTCTCTTAATGGACCTGCAGGTAAAAGTTTTTCGTTACCGAAGCCTTTTTCACTATCAGATAATACTTTATCGATATCTCTATACAGCTTTCTGTGTTGAAATCCGTCGTCCAAAATTATGTGGGTTGCTCCAAATTCTTTTATCGCATATTCTGCTGCTGCGTAGCGGTTCTTTGATGTGATGACGACTGTGCCTTTCGAATTTTCGGCAAGCCAAAACGGTTCATCCCCCGCAAGGTTTGCATTATAATAAATCTTTTTTCCGTCTGAGATAAGATTTATTTGCTTGTTAGAAAGTTTTCCTCCGTATCCGCGCGAAATTATCGCAGGTTTTTCCCCTTGAGAATAAAGATATTTCGCAATTTCTGCTACAACAGGAGTCTTTCCTACTCCGCCTGTTGTTATGTTTCCGACTGATATTACAAATGCGTTTACTTTTTTCGGTTTTAAAATATTTTTGTCGTAGAGGAAATTTTTTAATCCGCTTCCCATTCCGTAAAATATCGAAGCAAATTCCAATATCTTTATAAAAATTCCCTTTGCGTCTTTATTATAATGTATTTTCGTTATTTCTGATTTTAAGTTTTTCATAGTTTAGAACATTAATCTGAACAGTAAAAATCTCTTATTCAGCTTTTCTGAGAATTTTCTTAAATTGCAGGCTGTGGCAGAAGTTTCTTCTAACAAGGTCTGTAATTGAGTTTTATTTTCAGGTGTTACCTGGTTTACTGTTGCAAGTGATGTTGTAATCTGTGACATTGCGCTGTTTGCGTTATCAACAGTCATTGTAAGTTTGCGTTTTAGTGTTGTGTCTTTTGTCATTGAGTTTACAAATTCACTGATTTCGTTAATATTATGCGCAATAGTTCTTATATCCTCTGCCATTTGTTGGGCTTCTTGTTCGTTGCCCATAATTTTATTTAAGTTATTCGCAAGTTGTTCAACTGAATTAGAGGCTGAATAGATGGATTCCTTAAACTGTGGATCTCCAATTATATTGTTGATATTTTCGGAAAGTTTGTTGAAATCTGTAGTAGCCTGATTTATTAGTGCCATCAATTCGTCAATATCTCCACGAGAATCATCAAGCAGTTTGTTTACTTTTTCTACTGTAGTGGAGGCTTGAGAAGTTATGTCATTTAAGTTAATGACAGTTGCTTTTAAGTCTGCAATGGTTTGATCTGATAAAACCTGATTTATTTTCATGTTTGTTTCAGTCAGTGTTTCGGCTGCTTTGTACTGCCAATCCATGAAGTCTGCAATTCGCATCGGTTCAATAATTGTGTATTTAGAATCCTGCTGCGGGAAAGGAAGCACTGTATCATCAAGTGTTGAAATTCTAAGTTTTTTTGAACCGTCCTTGAGCGAAATAGTTTTACCTTTTACAAATTCAGGAAGGATTAAGCCGGGAAGATTTATAGCATAATCGACTTTATAGGCATATTTTGATTTAATCCTCTCTCTATCCGCAGGTGGAATTGCTTCTGTTGAAACTGTTTCAATGTTTTTTATTATGCCGACATCGTGATAGGCATCTCCTAATTTCATTTGAACTTTGTCATCTTTGTACAAGATATCTTTGTTGTTCATAGGAATATATAGGGTTTTTGTTTTTGGCGGAGTTATTTCCAAGAACAATTCTCCGATAAGCCCAGATTGCTGTATACTAAACAGGGATGCGGGCGGAATTTCAATATCAGGTTCGGTTATAACAAATTTTACCCTGACGTAATTATTTTCACCATTGATTACGGGCGTAATTTCTTCGACTTGTCCGACTCTAAGCCCCATCATTTGAACAGCAGAACCCGGGCGCATGCCGTTAACATCTTGAAATTTTATTTCAATACGTTCTGCCGAGGATAAAGCCCGTCCTTTTACTCGTAAAACAATGCCCAAAAGCAGTACTATTGCAATAAGAGTTAGAAGTCCTACTTTAAATGATGATGAAAATTTCATATATCCCTTTCCTTCATAAACAGATTTACTCGTTTATTGTAGCAAAAACTATTTATTAATGCAAAAAGGTTACAGATAATTTGCAAGGATATTTTTCACATAATTTTGAGTTTCAGGATAAGGCGGTACTCCGTCGTATTTATCAACAGCTCCAGGCCCTGCATTGTAGGCGGCAAGTGCTAAGATAATATTCCCGTTATACTTGTTAAGCATTGATTTTAAATATCTTACGCCGCCGTCAACGTTTTGCATAGGATTGTAGGCGTCTTGAACGCCTAAACCTTTTGCGGTTGCAGGCATGAGCTGCATTAAGCCCATTGCGCCTACTTTTGATGTCGCATTGGCATTAAAGCCTGATTCCTGTTTTATTAATGCTTTTACAAGTTTTTCGTCAACACCATGTTTTTCGCATACTTTTGATATCATGCTTAAAATTTGTGATTTAGATGTTCCGGATGATTGGGATACATTCTGAACAGCATTAGTTGAGTTTATTTCTTTTATAGCGTTATTAAATGTTTGTGCCGATGTGTTTTTAATAATGTTGGCTTTAACATTCATTGCCTGCGGTCCGAGAAGAAGGCTGCCGAAATCTGTTTTTACAGAGGATTGAAGTATGTTTTCAAAAGACTGAACATTCTTTTTATTTGCAGGATAAAGTGTATCCATCGGGTTTTGAGCAACGGGTTGTTGTGGTCCGTAAATTTGTTCTTTTATATTGCGAACCTGATTGTTTAATGCCGCATAACGCTGCATTGCGGCTGATTTCCCGCTTGAGGATAATAAATTTTGTATCATTTTAGAAAACATTATTACTCTACCCTTGTCCTAGTATCCTTATTATAGGCTCAAACTACTACCCTGATATCATATAAACTAATGATTTTTTTTTAGATGTCAAATTGTCTTTTGAGGCAGCAATTCTTCTTGTCGGGTAAAATTAACAAGAGCTTTGAATACAAACGGATGTAGTTTTCCTTCTTTTACATCATTATATATAATAGCAAGTGCCTTAGTTTTATCCATAGGTTCTTTGTATGCTCGTTTTTCGGTCAGGGCTGAATATTTATCAGCCATTGATACAATTTGCAGGTTTAAATCTGCGTTAAAGTTTTTGTCTGCGAACGGATAACCTGTCTTTTTGGCATTCTGGTGGTGGTTTTTGATAAGATTGAGTGTTGTTTTATCGATATTGCTGTTTTTTAGCAGTTCGTAGCCTAGGATTGAATGTTTGTGCATGATTTCGGTTTCAATCGCATCAAGTTTTCCGTTTTTGTTTAAGATTTCGGGCGGAATTAAAGATTTACCAACATCATGCAGATATGCTGCATCTGTCACGGCTTTGAGATTAACTTTGTTTTGCAGCGAAAATGGAAGATTGTTTGTTATTCCTTCTGCAATTCTTTTTGTGTCGGCAGCATGAGTTTTTAGCAGATTATCAAGCTGTTCCATGTGTAAAGTGACAGGAACATTTACTTCTGAAAGGATTTTTGTTATTTGTGGGTTGGTTTTTATAGCCTTTCTTAAGTAGAATTCTGACGTATAAAGATTTGAGGATTGGCTCTCAAACTTATCGGAAGTAAGACTGCCCGAAAATCTTACTTCTGGTTTTGGATAGTTAATCCCTATATTAGAATTTATTCCACCTATTGAGAAGGGTTTAAAGAATTCTATCGCCACTAATTTTCCACACTAAAATTTTTAGTCACACTACACTTATATTTTTATAAAGTTTTTTTATTCCTTAAAATTGCCTGAATTTATAGAAATATTAAGAAGGCTGTATTCCTTTTTATTTAGTGTTAAAATCTCGTATATGAACGATATTAAGAAAGTAATTTTATGTGGTCTGGGAGCTATCGGAACGATTTATGCCGATAAAATTCAGCGTTATGATGCGGAAAACTTCAGAGTTTTAGTTGATGAACACAGAAAAGATAAGTATTTAAAAAATCCGATTACTTTTAACGGAAAAGTTCTGGAGTTTGAGTATCTTTTGCCCTCTGATAACAATTTTAGGGCTGATTTGATTATTGTTGCGACAAAATTTTCAGGGCTTAATGATGCTATAAAAAATATTAAAAACTTTGTCAAAGAAGATACAATAATAATCTCTCTTTTGAATGGTGTAACAAGCGAGGATATAATTTCTGCAGTTTACGGCAAAGAAAAACTTCTTTATTCTTATTTTATTGGACATAGTTCTGTCAGAAACGGTAATTTTATTATTCACGATGATGTTAATAATATCGTATTTGGAGCAGAAAATAATTCTGATAGTAAAGTTCTCAGGGTTAAAAAATATTTTGATAAGGTTGGTATAAAATATGTTATTCCGGAGGACATTAAACGTTCTATGTGGCTAAAGTTTATGCTGAATGTTTGTGCAAACCAGCCGACTGCAATTTTAAAAATGACGTTCGGGCAAATGTTAAGAAATAGAAATTTTATGGCATTTGCGGAGAAAGTAATGGAAGAAGTCCGTGATATTGCCAAAGCTGAGGGAATTAGAAACACAGATTCTATGATTGCCGAAACCGTAGAACATCTTAAAACTATGCTTCCTGAGGGAAAAACTTCCATGCTGCAGGATGTTGAGGCAGGGCGGAGAACCGAAGTTGATATGTTCGCAGGAACAGTGATTGATTTGGGTAAAAAGCACGGTATTCCGACTCCTTACAACACAGTTTTGAAAAGCATGGTTGATATAATTGAAGAAGATAGTAATCTTGAGTCTAAGCAATCCAATTTAATCTAGCAGCCAGCTTTTATACATGCAATTCCCGGAAGGACACCATCTGCTACGTTCGATATGGTCGTCCCAAGGAATAATTGTGTCAGCGTTATCTGTATAGTTAAGTTTTTTATCTTTGTTGGATGCAAATTTCATCACAAATCTATCTCTGCCTAGTTTGTTCGGTTTTTTTTTCCCATTTACATCTACGATGATTGGATATTCTTGATTTGAATAAAGGTACCAGGACATACCACCGCTATCTACGAATGCATAACTTTTTTTGTAACATCTTTGATTAGTGCCTGGAAGTCCTAAGCCTGCATCTCCGTCGCATTCAAAGCACTAGTCTGCGTTATTATTAAAGCAGGTTTTGGTGGTTTTGAAATACTTTGATATTATTTTAAAATTTTCTCCAATTGCAGGGGATACTATTCCGACAACCCCATCAGGAAATTCATATTCGTGAGCGCTATCGCTGGGTGAAATATATTCATTATTAGCTTGCATTCTTAGAAATGCCTGATTAAGTGCGCTATAAGCTTTCTTGTATGCAACTTTGTATTGTTTATTCTGAATTTTATTTATAACAGTTGGTAATGTCATAGCTGCAACTATTCCTATCACTCCAATTGTTACCAAGGTTTCTGCAAGTGTGAATGCTCTTTTCATATCTCCCTCTTAATTATCGTTATTAAAAATAATAACATTGTACACATGCATGATAACATTATTTTCTTTTTTGTCAATATAAGTGCAAAAATGTATTATAATTTGTATGATAGATATTAAACAAGAAATACAAGTTTTATTACTTAGACGCGGGCTTTCTATGTCTAAAATGACCCGAAATATGCGAAATGACGGTGTTTTAAATCTTAATGTCGCAAGCCTTTCAAGGATGCTTACTACAAAGACCATAAAATTTGAAACTATTCAGCAGATTTTGGATTATTTGGGATACGAGATTACGATAAGGCAGAAACAAATCTAGTATTCTTCTGTAGGAAGCTGCATTGATTGGTTTCGCAGGTTTTGGATTTCTTCTAATTTTTGATTAACTTCTTGTTCAACACTTTGTTTATTAATCGGAGATTGCTCAAGGTTTGTACTTCCTGTGTTTTTTAATGTAGGCATCATCATGATAAATAACAGTGCTATTATAAGCATAGTTAGTAACATTCCTATTGCTCCGCTTGCCGGGTATTTTCTCATAACACAACCTTCCTATTTTAACCTGTTCTTTTTTATAAAGAAAGTTACGGCTTCTTCAATAGTTTTAGGTGTATACATTGTGTCTTCCGGAAGTTTTCCGTTTTGAAAATTACTCTTTACAAAAAATTGGTTGTAAATGCTGAGTCCTGCCCAAATAATTATAGAAGAAAGCACTACACCAATCATAGTCACTAAAAATTTTGAAGCTGTAATACTTATTCCTGTTGACGGTTTTGTCGGAATTGTATCAGCAACGGCGGGAATGTGCTGAGCTATATCCTCTGTACACAGACCCGCATTTGTTGATAATAATATTACTAATCCGAGTAAAATAATTAAACTAAGATTCTTCAGTCTCAACTTTTTCCTCGCTTGCTGTTTTCTTTGTTCTTGTTCGTTTTGAAGTGCCTCTATTAGGTCTTCTTGTACGTTTTGGCTTTTCTTCTTTAACTTCTGTTTCTACAGGTTCAGCAGGTTTTTCGTCGTTCGTTTCTGCTTTTTCTGAATTTTGCTTGGCGGCAGCTTTTTCTGGAGCCGGAGCTTCTTCTTTTGCAGGTTCTGCAGAAACCTCGGTTTTTTCTACTGGTTCTTGTTTTGTAGATTTCGCTTCAATTACTTCTTCTGCAATTTCAGGTTTAATTTCTTCATTAATTTTTAGAACTGTTTCTGCGGTGTGAACTTCTTCTGTTACTGCAAGAGGTGTTTCAACCGGTTCTGTTTTAGGTTTGTCAAAACGAGTTTTTCTTGTACGACGAGGTCTTTTCTCTGTTTGCTCAACTTCCTGAACCGCTACTGTCGACGGATTTTCTACCTGAATTTCAGGTGTTGGAACTTGTTCTTGTATTTCCACTGGAGTTTCTTCAAGTTGAGGTTTGTTATTTTGTTTGTTGTTATTATTGTTTTTCTTGAAGTTATTTACAGGCAATTTTAATTTTGCTGCTTTTGCTCTATATTCGCCTTCTGCCGTCGGCGTTGCAAAATTGAAATCTATTACAGAACACCCGCTGCCCTGACAGTGTGGACATTTTTTAGTAAAAATTTCAGATAAAGACTGACCTTGACGGTGGCGTGTGAGTTCGACAAGTCCTAAGTCAGAAAGTTGTCCGACCTGTGGTTTTGCTTTATCCGGTTCAAGTGCAATTTCAAGTTCTTCAAGCATTGCAAGCTTATCTGCACGGGACATCAAATCGATAAAGTCTACGATAATCATGCCGCCGATATTTCTAAGACGAAGCTGGCGTGCAATTTCGTGAACTGCTTCTATATTGGTTTTCAAAATTGTTTCATCCTGTGTTGATGAACTTGTAAACTTACCGCTGTTTACGTCAATTACGGTCAAGGCTTCAGTCTGCTGTATGAAAAGATAACCGCCAGACGGCATATTAACCTTAACATTTAATGCTGCTTTAATTTCTTTGTGGATGTCGTAAGCGATAAGTAATGGTTCTGTTCCTTTGTACAGAGTCACTTCTATGTTTTTACTGATGTGCCAGTTTTGCAGTATGTTCTGAACTCTGCTCATTGCAAATGCTGTATCTACAACAATTTCTTTTGTATCTTCAGTGCAGGCTTCTCTGATAACCCTGTACAATAAATCTTGATCTCTGTATATTAAGTTTGGAGGGTTTAGCGTTTCTGCGGAAGTTATAATATTGTTCCATTTTTCAAGAAGAATTTCTAAATCTTCCTGAATATCTGCTTCTGATTGACCTTCCGCTTCTGTTCTTATGATTACGCCGACACCTACCGGTTTAATCAAATTCATAATAGCTTTAAGTCTTGCACGTTCTCTTGAGTTTTCAATTTTTTTACTTACACTTACGCCCGGTTCATAAGGCATAAGAACAAGAAATCTTCCTGGAAGGCTTATTTCTGTTGTAACGCGTGGTCCTTTGTGTCCTGTAGGTTCTTTGACAACCTGAACAATAAGTTTTTGTTTTGGTTTAAGTTTTTCTTTTAGTGTTCCTTTGCCCATAACGTCTTGAGCGTGCAAGAAACCCATTTTGTCTGTACCGACGTTAACAAAAGCTGCGTCGATACTTGGGAGAATGTTATCTACTGTCGCAAGATAAACATCACCCAATAAAACATCCCCCCTGTGAATAAAAAAGTCGGTTACTTTTCCGTTTCCCAAAACTGCCGCAATATTGTCACGTTCAGCAATGATAATTTTTTTACCCTGCTGTTGTTCTTTAAAATTTCTGTTGTTTGCCATTTTTTTATCCTTATAACTCTCTTAAATCTTTGTCAAAGAATTTTGTTCGTTTAATATTAAACGCTGCATCCGGCGCAATTACATTCATTAATGCATCTGCTCTCAATGCGGGTACTGCATTCTCGCCAATTCCCTGACCCGTTTTTAGTACTATGAACAGACTTTCCCTTTCGTATCTATGTGATTTTATAGCGGGTTTTATGTCTGTTTTTTTGATTAAACCTTTTTTGTTTTTCTTCTCGATAAAAATTTCTTCAGAAGACAAAACTCTATCCGTATTATACTTTAATTTGTCAAAATCGTAAAGATTTTTATCAGAAGAAGTTATTTCATATTCTGCCCATTGTGCAGTTATATCAATTGCCGGAGCTGATTTTTCAATTTTTACAATACTTAGTATTTGCGATTGCGGAGGAAGAACTTTTTCCAACTTTAGTTTAAGTTCTTCTGCCGTATAGTTGTCAAAAAGCTCGATATCAACGAGTTCGGTTATACTTTCCGCAAACAACGGCAGTGCTACCCCCATTGATATTTTCATTGTTGGATTAAATCCCTGTGAGAATACAACATTCAAATCTGTTCTGGCAATAGCTTTGAAAAATGTGTTCTGCCAATCCAGATGTGAAAAATATTTCAAAATGTCTGTTTTTGTAAGTTTTATTCTATATTTGAAAATAGGTTTGTCGTAGTTTTTGCACGTTTTCGGATCTTCTTTTTCTATATTGACGATGGTTTGTGCCTGAGGACTTGCCGTAAACGGCTTGTCCATAACCTTATGAGTGTTAAGATTTTTGCAAACCCCGCAATTTACACATTTTGTCTGACATGTAGGAACTATATGTTTAGAGTCTGTCGTAATGTTAAATGCTTCTCTGTATTCATTTTTAAACCATTCTTTGTTGACACCGATGTCTATAAAGTCCCATCGCAGCGGCTTTTCTAGATCGTATTGAGTTTGCGCAAGTTCTGAAAGATTAATGCCTAATTCAGCGGCTGTTTCGTACCAGACGTCTTTGTTGAAATATTCACCCCACGCGTCGAGATAGCAGCCTTTTTTATATAAAGCTTCAATGTATTTA
>USHE01000066.1 GCA_900554385.1 uncultured bacterium
CCAGGCTCTATTGCTGGCTATTAACGAATACGGGACTGTAGATAACTGGTGCGAAAGACCGTTAAATAAAAATACATGTTCCCAAACTATGATGGAAAGAATTTCAAAATATTTAAAAGTCACAAATGTATGTACAAAAAATGATGGAAAATGTTTTAGTAAAAGATATAATAACCAATCATCCTTTTTCACCAACAGTATATATGAAATTAAAACTACAGACAAGACAGCATATAATTTTACTGCACTTTGCGGTGATGGATATGAGCGTAACTGGTGTAAAACTAACGTAAATGATTTTACTTCTGGTGGATTTTATTATAATTGCGGATATATATATGTCGATATAAACGGACCGGAAAAACCTAACGAAACCGGTAAAGATGCTTTTGTATTTAAAATATTCAAAAATGGAATCAGACCGGGTGGCATAAGTGCAGATGGAATATGGACAGAATCATTCAAAGACAGTTGTTTACAAAAAAAACAAACGTCATTTACAGGAAGACTCTGGTGTGCCGGATGGGCATTACACAACGAAAATATGGATTATCTGCATTGTGATGACTTAAGCTGGAAAGGGAAAACTAAATGCAAATAAAAAAGAGGACTTTTAAAAAGTCCTCTTTAATGTAATTTATTATTCATCCTGATATTTTACCAGCCCTGCCGTAACCGCATACATTGCAGCGGAAATGTCACGCGCGGATTCAAACGGTCCGTAAGCTTTAATAAATGCCGCCGCATCAAAATCATTCAAATACGTTTTCAACGCTGCTCTTGCTGCATCGGTTAACTTAGGATTTGCAAGAAAATTTTGAATATAATTGTTTACTTTTTCTTCCACATTTGCAGTGTCATAATTGTCGTCACGTGTCAGAGTTACTTTATCGGGTTCAGTTTCGGCAACGGCATTTTCTTCTGCAGTTGTTTCCTGTGCCTGCTGTTCTTCTTCCTCGTCGTCACGACCTTTAACATAATTTGCCTTCGCAGGCGTTGTTGCACTTGTAATCTCCATAATACGTCCTTTCTAAAACAAGTTTTTTATTCTATTCCATTACGTTTTACGGAAATTTCGATTGAAAACTTTAGATTTTATTAAGAAATATTATCGGGTAATATGTTTTCAAAAAACTATATCGAATAGTAATACTCTTTTAAAATAAGCGCATCATCTTCTATATTAGGACTTTCGCATACAAGCGCACCTTTAACGTTAAATTCTTTGAGAACTTTGAGTAAATCTTTATAGTTCATATCAGATTCTTCAAATATAAGATGCTTTTTCTCGCCCTTGTCCCCGTAATCTATTCCAGCAAGGTGTGCGTGAAAATTATCTAACGCTCTTTGCCCGAGTTCATTCCCAACGGTTTCCAGAATTTTTGAAAACTCATCGTATGTGTTGTATTTACCAACACTTCTTGCGTGCAGGTGTGAAAAATCTATACACGGCAGGACATTATCAAATTCTTTGGACAGTCTTATAATCTCATCCAAATCGCCCCACTGCGTGGCTTTACCTGTTGTTTCAGGTCTAATCCAAACATTAAGGTTATTATCGTGATAAAATTTTGAAATCTCGCTAATACGATTTTTAACTTTTTGATAAACTTCTTCCTTATCCTGTTTCATATAAAAAGCAGCGTGAAAAGTTATGCTAAAAGCACCGGTTGACTGAGCAGCAAGCCCCGTTTCGATAATTCTTTGCACACTCGCATCAACTTTATCTTCTTCCTGAGAATTGAGATTTACGTAAAAAGGAGCATGGGCTGTAAGAATAAGCTTTCTGGATTCTCTTTCTTTTTTAACAAGTTCACGAGTTTCGTCACTCATGCGTACGCCATGTACAAACTCCAATTCCATACCGTCAAGATTTAAGTCGCTCAAAATCTCGAATGCACGCCCGTAACCGCCTTTGCCTGTACTCAAAGGCATACCGGCTGTAAGAAAATTTAATTAATCAAATACAAAATTTTGCAAAATAAGCTCCAATCGTTACTGCAATCAAACCGGCAATCACGCTCAACAGAACGTATGAACCAGCCTGAACTTTCTGCGCGGTTCTAACCATTTCAAACACTTCTGCCGAAAAAGTGCTAAATGTCGTCAATCCTCCGCAAAAACCCGCTGTTAAAGCAAGTTTTACAGCGGAATTCCAGTCTGTTTTATTTATAAATAAAATGTACAAAAATCCAAGAATAAAACACCCTGCGATATTCACTGTAAATGTTGCTGACGGCATATTTAAATGCAGCGTTTTCACAAACCAGACACCGGATAAATATCTCAACACAGCCCCAATTCCACCGCCTGCAAATACAGCAATCAAGTTAAGCATTTGTTTTAACCTTTACAAGCTGTTCCAAAATTTCGGAAGCATCCCCAACCATTTTGGCACAATGCTGCTTTCTTTGAATACCCTCAAGTCCTGCAGACAAAACCTTACAGCATGTGAATTTATTTCTGCTTTTAAATTCTTCGACAAACTCTTTAGCCTTAGCTTTTGCCATAACATCATTACCCTTTGAATTTTCACGACCGAAGTTATAACCTAGCACCATTTGCGCCCCTGCAATTGCACCGCAAAGACATCCTGATGACATACCGCCGGAAAAACTTGTTGCACAAGATAATACAGACTTATCACATAAACCTGAATCAACAGCTGCCTGCACTACACTCTCTGAACATGAGTAACCTTTTTCCAAATAATATTCAACTGCTTTTTCTTTCATATCAACCTCTCCTCCTACATTTTACCACACAAAAAAACCGCCTGTTGTCCCTTCTTTTGTAAAATTATGTAACAAGGTTACACAAAACCTTAAAGTTTTTCAAAAATCTGTCCGATACAGAAATTGTTATCAGTCACAATAAGGAGTGTGTAATGAAAAATAAAAAAGTTTTGGATACCGATGAATTAATGGTAGATTATGCAGAAATGACAAGTTTTGATTTTAATTCACTTGATTATAAGCAAATTCAAGACTTGCAGAAAATTACAGGAAGCGAATACGACAATATGCCTGTACCGTTCAAATACGGAAAATTTGATTTAGTGGATTTATTTCACTCTTTTATTTCACAAAAAGACTAACAATCCGGAGGATATGTGTTATGCAGATAGATATGAAAGAATTATTTGATAATAATTGTTTCCCGATGGGCTGGTCAGAAGAAACCGAAACTTACACACCCCAAAGGAAAGAACTTTCCGTACTTCTGGCAGAACTTGAAGATATTAAAAATAATATTCAGGAAATTGAAGAAAAACAATGGCATCTTGCAAAACTTGCCCAATTTCATAAAGCAGGATTTACTTTTGAATAAAAAATATTTAGCTGAGATTTAGATAGTTGTGAAAACCGCCCTTGTATGAGGGCGGTTTGTGTTTTCTTAAAACTTTTTATAAAACATCCTCTTTCAAAAGCATATCGTGACCCATATTATACATCAAATCAAGATACGCCTGATAATATGCATCTATCGAATCTATATATTCATTCAAAACCTGCTGGTGAGAGTTTTCATTCAGCATTACGTTCATAAGAGGCACTTTTCCGCTTTTATATCTGTTATAAGACATTTTCAAAATTTCTTCAGATTCACTTAGGATTTCTCTGTAATATCCCGTATTCTCTTTTGCATATTTAAAGTCATTGTAATTTGCTTTTAATATTAATTTCAATTTATTCTCATAAGCAACTTTATCCATTTTTGTTTTTTCAAGAATAAATTTAGCCTTATTTATTTCAGGTCTGTATGAATAAAGTATCGGAAGATCCATATTACCGCCGACAAAAGCACCCGGAAGCGCCACATCACCTGTTTGGTGTTTTGTCTGGTATGCGTAACCGCCGGCAATTGTTACATCTGGAATTCTTTTATGTTCTGCTGTTTTTACATCATAAGCAGATTTTTCGATATAGTTATCAGAAATTCTCAATGCGTAACTGCAAACCAGTGCAATTTTTTCAATCTGATCATAAGATGGAATTTCCACATTCAAAAGTTCAACATTATCATCAAATAGTGAAGATTCCTGCGTATCATACATTATATCAGAATTTGCCAGGTTCAAAACTTTATTAAAATTAAACTGCGCCGCAAGAAGGTTAGCTTTAGCCCTATTTAACTCTATTAACTGGCGTTTATATTTTATGTCAGACTGGAGAACTTCTATTTTATAATTTTGCGAATTTTTTGATTGTGTTTGTGCAAAATTTTTCATATCTTCAAATAAGTCTTCCCGCTGTTCCATAATCTTCACAACTGATTTCAGGTAAACTATTCTGAAATATGCTCTCATAACATCAACTTTCAGATTATGTCTGTGTTCCTGCAAAGAATTTTCGATAGCTTTCATTTGGGCTTCTGCGGATTTCTTACGAAGTCCCCTTTTCGCTATCTCAATAGGAACAGCAAGTCCAAATTGGCTGGAATTACCACGGGTTACACGCCCCATAAGAAAATTAGATTGAAACTGTGGATTTTTCAAGGCATTTGCAATCTTTATTTCCTGCTTTGCTATTTCCAAATCCTTCATACGTGCTTGAAGTTCAAGATTATTTTTTAACGCAATATCAACGGCTTCATCAAGCGAAATGTTCTCCACCGTCGCAAAAGAGGGTAATGCTATAGTTATAAAAGTTAATAATAAAATTATCAGCCTTTTCATACAAGTACATCTTAACACAAAAATAAAAAAGCAGATAAAATGATTTATCTGCTTTTGAAAAAAAGGAGTTCTATGCCATATCCATTCGGGGTTTTCCGATTGCTCCAATCAGAATATCTATCACTTTCGGCATCTGACACACAAAAGAATAGTTGCCGTTTTTTAATGAACATCTGGAACAGTCGCATCCTATGGAATAACATTCCATTGCCTGTTCTGTCCAGCTTTTCGTAATAGAACTTGAAATTTCTCCGTTAGTTCCGGGGTAAATTTCAGTTTTTGAATAATACTGTTTCATACTAACCCCCGCTAAGTTTGTTCCACACCCATTATTATTTTAACGCGGGCAAGGTCAGTTTTAATCCTCTGTTTGAAGTAATTTTTCAAAAATTCTGCTGTTAAAATGATTATCTACAGCACTAAAAGGCAAAACAATTCCCCCGAATTCTTTTTCAACTTTTTTTATTACATTCAATTGTTTTCCGCGCGGCACATAATCCATTTTTGTCACGATTGTAAATATCGGCAAATCATAAGCCATCACCCATTCCCGCATCTGGTAATCGTTTTTCTGAATATCATGACGACCATCGATTAACTGGATAAGTGATTTTATCTGTTCTCGTTTCAGCAAATATTCTTCAAGATATTTCTGCCATTTGTTTTGTGCTTCTCTTGAAACTTTTGCATATCCGTAACCCGGCAAATCCGCAATCATAAATTTTTCTGAAAAATTAAAAAAATTAATCAGTCTTGTTTTCCCCGGTGTATTTGAAGTTTTAGCAAGTTTTTTATTATTTGCCAGTGCGTTTATAAACGAAGATTTTCCAACATTAGAACGCCCTAAAAGCGGAAATTCCGGCAGTACAGTAGCCGGACACTGCGAAAGTTTCTCGGCACTTATTATAAATGTTCCGTTAATAACTTTTAGATTTGATGTCATTTTGATGATAATGCTTTCTTTTGCTGTTCTTTCAATCGTTGTTTAAATAGAACCGTTTGAAAAAGATTGTACATTTTATCACTATCGACTACTGTTATTTGAGTTCTGTCTTTAAGAAAATCAACATTTACAGCAGGTTTTTGGCTAAAAATATTTGATTGTATATTAACAATCTGAAAAAGCCCTTCAGTCAATATACTTAGAGGCTCTTTCCAAAAAATTTCAAACGTTTTACGTATATCAAATTTTTTCATTGTATTGTCTTTTTTATCTGGTTATTTTACTTCCGGCTGAACATCTGCCTGCATTTTACAGGCAAACGAACTATATTTTGTTTTTGAATTTTTCCAATTTCTTCACAATCGCTTCCCTGTCAGGTGCGCTTGGATTCATTGAAAGGTACTGGTTATAGTATTTTATAGCACCCTGATAATTCTTTTCTTCTTCGTAAGACATTGCTTTTAATTTAGCAATTGCAGGGCTGTTGTGATAGAAGTCAATCGCACGATTGCAATATTCAATTGCAGAGGCGTAATTTTCTTCTTTAAATTGTCTTTGCGCCACATCAAAGAACTCATTTGATTTAATTTCACAAAGGTCAATATATGCAAGACCGTTTTTAGCGATAATATTATCAGGTTCTTGCATAAGAACTTTTTTCAAAGCTACTTTGGCAGTTCTAAATTGCTTGTTATGAACAAGAATTTCAGCGAGATAAAGTTCGTCATCAACATTATTTGCAAAATTAATAGCATTTTCAAAGGTATAAACTGCATCTTTTTCTCTGCCGAGAGCAAGATATGCTTCCCCTTTGATTACGTTATCCATAAGGTTATTTGAAGCAGCCTGAACTATATAATTCAAACTGTCTTTTGAAAGCGGAAGCTGGTGAGTCAGCCTTGCAAGTTTAATTTTAGCAAGGTGCAAATCCAATCTGTCCGGAACTCTTTCAATCGCTTTGTTTATATAGTCATAAGCAAGATAAACTTCCTTATTGGTAGTCATATCACCGCTGTCGCCGCGGTCTTTTGACATTTCATAATAAGTATTTGCAAGTCCGATTATTGCATCATTACCGTAAACAGAATCATCTACAAGTTTTGAATAATAATCAAGAGCCTGATGATATTTTCTGGTTTCCAGAGATAAATCGGCAACTCTCATTATTGCATCATTATAACGCGGGTTAATAGCAAGAACGGTTTTCAGCTGTTCCATTGCAAATTCTGCGTCAGAACGTTTTTGATAAACATTCGCAAGGTTAATATATGCGCGGGAATTTTCCGGTTTTACGGTAACCGCTTTTTTAAACGAATTTATAGCAGCAGCCTGGTTTCCCTGAACTAGGTAACATTCGCCCTGCAAAGTTAATGCCGGAGCAGAGTTCGGATTAATATGCAAAGAGTGGTTCAACCAGGTTAATGCTTTATTATAATCTTTTTGTCTAACTGCAACCTGTCCGAGATGGTACATCGTTGTCGGATTATGTGAATTATATTTCAAAGATTTCATAAAATTATCTTCTGCGGCAGCCAAATCCCCGTTAATAAGAGCAATATTACCAAGATTGTCGTAAGCGGTTGCAAATTGAGGATTAATTTTCAAAGCTGTTTCAAAAAGTTCTTTTGCATCAGCATTATTACCAAGTTGTAATGTAGCAACACCCATTGCGTTGTAAGCTTGGTAGTAATTGCTGTTTAAATTTACGGCTTTGACAAATTCTTTAATCGCCTCATCAAGCAAATTCTTTGAATCTCTGATATACGTTACATCGGAAGATGTTCTGCGTTTCAAATAAACAAGACCTTGTGCATAGTGCAAAGAAGCATTATTAGGGTGCTGTTTAAGCAATTTATCAAGTTCTTCCTGTGCAGGAGCAAGTTTGTGTTGCTTCGCCATCCATATTATTCTTAAAGCTTTTGCATCCAAATCATTAGGAGAAGCATTCAAAATTTCTCTTAAAGCAGCATCGGCTTCTGAATAATTATTATATTCAATCATCTTGTCTATTTCGGCGTGTTTTTTACTAAGAGTTGAACCAATAGCAACCTTAGCCTGAAGTTCTTGCGCAAAAACATCAGAAACACATAGGATATTTGCGAAAATCAATGATGCTGTTAACAATTTTTTATAATTCATGTTATCTCCCGATTGGTTGAATCTTTTACAGAATACTATTTTAAATCTACTAAAAGTATTGTATAATAGTTTTTGTAAAAAATCAATAAGGTAAATGATGGGTTTAAATTCAAGTTCAAAACATGATTTGGAGAATTTCAGAAGTTATATTCTGGTGGAAAAAAATTTCTCAAAACATACCGCAAAAGCTTACTATTCCGATATTATGGACTTTTTACTCTGGCTTGGCGATACTGCTTTAGAGAGTGTTAACTTCTCTAAAGTTCGTGAATACCTGCATTTTATCCAAAAATTTAATTATAAAAAAACTACTCTGGCGAGAAAGATTGCATCCCTGAGAACCTTTTATAAATACCTTTACAGGGAAAAAAGGGTTGAATCGAACCCTGCAATGAATTTAAATTCCCCCAAACGACCTAAACAACTCCCAAAATTCCTCACTCCGTATGAGGTGGAACAAATTCTTAATAATATTACTATTGATACACCGGCAGGATATCGTAACAAAGCCATTCTGGAACTTTTATGGGCAACCGGAATGCGGGTTTCCGAGTTGAGCGGGCTAAATTTTGAAGACCTTAATCTTGAAAATAACGAAATTAGGGTTTTTGGTAAAGGTTCAAAAGAAAGAATTATTCTTGTGACAGACCGTGCAAAAACTTATCTGCAAAGATACATTGAAACTGCACGACCGTTGGTTGCGAAAGGTTACAGAACAGAAAACAACGAAAATTCTCCTGTTTTTATAAATAATACAGGTTTTCGCCTGCAAACCCGCACTATCAGAAATGTTATTAACGAAATAGTAGAAAAAATACAACTGCCTAAACACGTAACCCCGCACGTATTCCGTCATAGTTTTGCGACACACCTGATAGCAAACGGAGCGGACTTGAGGGTTGTGCAGGAACTTTTAGGACATGCCAGCATCTCAAACACACAAATTTTCACCCACGTATCAAGCCAGCACTTAAAAGAAGTTTACAACGAAACTCACCCGCGTGCCTGACAGTTGTCAATATATTCTTCCATTACCTGTTCTGTTTTTGTAAATTGCTCAAAAATAATAGGACAAAGAGTTGCTATATGGTGCATTGTTTTTTGTTCTTTCATACAGACATAAACTGTATCACACAGAGTCCTTATCAAATCTTTTGTTTTGAACATTTGCTCCTCTAGCTCATCCGTACTAATTGGCATAGTTATCTCCTTTTGTATATGTAATATTTCACTTATGAAATATCATATAGAAAATTTCAGATTTTGTCAATATAATAAAAAAATGGATAATTTTACAAATATACGTGAAAACTTAGCGACAAAACTGCGAATAGAAAGAACAAAAAGAAATATTTCGCAAGAAAAACTTGCAGCTAAAACTGATTTGAGTTTACAAACAATCGGCAGTATTGAAAGAAAAGAAAACTCACCCTCAGTAGAAACTCTGGCGCAAATTGCCGACGCACTTGACATGAAGCTGTGTGACCTTTTAAATTTTGATTAATAATACTTCCGTTTTTATTTGACTTTTAACACCCTCTCTGCTAATATCATAGAGAGGGCATGCCCGCATTACCTCCCGCGAAACAACATTACTGCAGGATGAAAGTTCGCGAAAGGAGGTGATAACGATGGTCTTCGCTGCTAGCGAAAAAGCACTAATCATATTGTTATTAATAATCTTAGTGCTTCTTTCCATCAAATAAGGGCATTTAATGAGGTTGTTGACGCAGCCTCGCCCTTTCTTTTATTATAACGTATTTTTTTTAAATTTCAAGTGTACTATTTCTTAAACAAATCTTTCACAGAAAATTTCGACGCCTTTTCATAGTGAAAAGCCATAAGTTTTTTCATTATAGGGTTTGTATGGTGAGAGGTTTCCGGCGTTGAAAGTTTTTTTTCACTTTCTTCTGTGCGCTCGATTACCGTTAATTTTCTCTCTTTTTTGTCATCCATAAAAAGTTCCTCTAATTTTATAAAAACTTATATATCTTAAAAATTGACCTTTTGTTTATATAAATCGTATATACCTTTACAATTGTTTACA
>USHE01000067.1 GCA_900554385.1 uncultured bacterium
CTCCGTTTAAACAGATACAGCCTGAATTTGCTTCTCCTTTTATAACATAAGTTAGGAAGCGTTCTCCATTATTAAAATCCAGAATGTCAACCTTTTGCCATTCTCTGATTTTTGCGGCTTTCATTAGTGTTTCGTCCAGTGTAATTGAGCCTACATAATTTAAGTTAGCATCCGTAACCGTAGCTCTGTGTATTTTTGAAAATAAAAATTCTTGTAACATAATATTCTCTTTTCCTCACAATGAATTTTATACCAAACAAAATAAAAAAAAAAGACCGCTTTTCTAAGCGATCTTTTTTATAAAGTTTTTAAATTTATTAATCAATCATTTGCTGCATAATTTCAAATGGTTTTTCCGCAACTTTCATTGTTTCTTCATCAATGATACCTCTTTTTAATTCAGTAAAAGTTGCTTTTCTTGAATTGAATTTTTCTTTTAAGAATTCATAAGAAATTTTAGGGTCGCACTTGTCGCCGCAAGTGAATAAGTCTACAGCAGCGTAGCCAAGTTCAGGCCAGGTGTGAATAGCCAGATGGCTTTCTGATATAATAACAACCCCTGAAACTCCGTACGGGTTAAACATGTGGAAACATTTTTGGACAATAGTAGCACCACATTCAAGGGCGGCATCCACCATGTACTTTTCTACTTTATCAATACTGTTTAATGTGTTTGGATCACATTCAAAAAATTCTGCTAAAACGTGTTGTCCTAAGTGGATTTCTTTCTTTCCGTTCTCTTGAAATGCTGTAAATGGTGATGTTATTGCCAATTCATGTGCCTCCTTTTATACGATGTATAGTTCCCTACAAATATTGCTTTCGCAATAAACATATTACAATAAAAAAATGAAAAGTTTGTAAAATTTACACTTAAAAATATATTTTTTACAAAAAATTTACAATTAATATGCCTGAAAATCTTTTGTGCAGTAATATACGGTCAGGCTATTTTTGTTAAGATTTATTAATATTCTTTTTTTATGTATCTTTTAAAGGTTTATTTTTTATATAAAATTAAGATATGAGTAAAATTCTGGTATGTGATGATGACTCGGCGATAAACGAGTTGATAAAGGTTAATTTAGAATTAGACGGGCATGCTGTAATTCAGGCATTTGACGGCATGACAGGCTTTGCATTGTGCAAGCAGGAGTTACCGTCACTTGTTGTTTTGGATGTAATGATGCCGGAAGTTGACGGCTTTACTGTCGCACAACGCATACGTAAAAATGATTCTACCAAAGATATCCCTATTCTAATGCTGACGGCACTTTCTCAGTTGGATGATAAGGTGAACGGGTTTAATCTGGGAGTGGACGATTATCTGGTTAAGCCTTTTGAAATGGAAGAATTGAAAGTTCGTGTTCGTGCGCTTTTAAAACGAACTCATCAGATACCTGTATCGGCATCTACAAGAGAAATTCTGACTCTTGGTGAAATTACCCTTCTTCCGGAAACTTATTCTGTTAAAATTGGTGATAAGCAAGCTAAATTAACTCCTATTGAATTTGATATATTTAACCTCCTTTTCCAGAATTATGGCAATATGGTGTCTTCTGCACAGTTATTAAAAGACATCTGGGGATATTCCCCAGATGATGATATAGAAACCATTAGAGTGCATATTCGACATTTGCGAACCAAGTTGGATAAAATATCCAACGGGAAGAAGTATATTGAAACTATTTATGGCGGCGGATATAAATTGAATATTTAATCCGCATTATATATGTTTTCTTAATTGAAAGGCTGTATGTTGTATTCAGACTTGCTGCTTAACCTTTCTTTATTAAAATAATGACTATAGTGTAATAATCGATTATTGCAATTATTAACTTATCATCGGAAGCCGAATAAGTCAATAAGATTTATAATAAATTTTAGGATGAAAATATTGGCTATAATAAAATCTCTATTAGCGCAGGAAGCAACGACAATGACAAAAATTGCCGAAAGACTTTATGCTGAGAAAAACAGATCTTTATCGATGAATAATCTGTCCAGAAAATTGAGGTCAGAAACTATTAAATATGTAGAAGTAGCTGAAATTGCCGATTTGCTTGGTTATGATATAAAATTTATAAAACGTACATAGCGTTTATTTTTCTTGTTCGTATCCGAAAGATTTGAGAGCGTTTTGTTTTTTACGCCAATCTTTTTCAACTTTAACTTCTAAGCCGAGGAAAACTTTTTTCTCGACAATTTTTTCGAGTTCCAGTCGAGCTTCTGTTCCGATTTTTTTTAATAAATTCCCGCCTTTGCCGATAAGAATACCTTTCTGACTTTTTGTTTCGCAGTATATGGTGGCGTAAATTCTGTCAATATCATCGTTTTCTTGATATTTTTTAACTTTTACAGCCACGGAATGCGGAATTTCATCGGAAGTATTTAAAAGAATTTTTTCTCTAATAACTTCTTCGGTGACATCGCGCATTGTTTCTTCGGTAACGACATCTTCGGGATAAAGGAGTTCTCCGTCAGGCAAAGATTTGAAAATGTTTTTCAAAAGTGTATCAATATTTCTGCCGGTTTTTGCGGATATTTTTACAACCGGATAATTTTTTTCAAAAAGTGTTTTGTAAGTTAAGAGATTTTCATCAATTTTGTCAAGCTTTTTTGTCTTATCAACTTTATTCATGACAATAATTACCGGAATAGAAGTTTGTAATATATTTTGAGCAATCCATTTATCGCCTTTTCCAGCAGGTTCTGAGCCGTCGACAAGGAAAAGAATGAGGTCTGCATCGGGAACAGCAATTTTAGCTTCATCCAGAAGAAATTCTCCGAGTTTGTTTAACGGCTTATGCACTCCTGGTGTGTCAATGAAAACTATTTGACCTTCCTCAGTTGTGTATATACCTTTAATCCTTTTTCTGGTAGTCTGGGCTTTGTCCGTTGTAATAACAATCTTTTGCCCCAGAATTTTGTTCAAAAGGGTTGATTTGCCTACGTTTGGGCGACCTATTATTGCTGTAAATCCACTTTTCATATTACATATCTTAACATAAAAGTATCTTTTTTTTAACATAATGGCAATTTTTTGTAACTTAATGTATTATATATATGTGTAGGGAAATTTTGATGGATTTAAAATGAATATAAAAAACTGCAAAATCACTCTGGTTTTACTGTTGAGTCTAAGCTTGATTCCTGCTGTATCAGCACTTGCTAATTCAAATAGTTTGACTCAGTTAGATATAAGAAAAAATAATGCTTCGTCTGTTGATATAACTTTGTACACCACTACACCGTACAACGATTCTGTTGCCGTTACAAAAAAATCCGATAATAAATATGTTATATTAATGCCGAATGTTGCGGGAGCTACCGGTAGAAAGCCTGATTTATCAGCTTTGAAAGATGTTATTTCTAACGTTGATATTAAATCCGTCAACGATGCTTCAGGAAGTTACACAAAGGTAACTCTTATTACGACGAAGCCTCTTAATATCAAAACCCATACACAAAAAAGTCTTCCTGTAACAGAAGGTCAAAAAGCCTATAGAGAACTTCTTGCCAATACAGGTACTCATACAAATGCACCTGTACATATAAAACCTGCAATGCAAAAAGTTCCGCAGACTGTTGTTACAGTAAGTAAGCCAGCCCAACCGGTAAAACTTGCGGCTGTGCCACAGCAGCCGATAAAGCCTGTCGCAGAAAAAAAATCAAATCCTGTCACAAAAGCACCGTCAAGTGTCAAACCAAAAGTACCTTTAGTAAAACAAGAAAATACGCTTAAGAATGCTGTAGTAAAAAAAGAAACTCAGGCTATTGTAAAGAAAAATCCCGAGGAAACTGTTAAGCTGGAAGGTGCTGTAAAAAATAATGTACCTGAACTTACAGAAAATGCAAAAACGGCTGACGTTGCCGTACCTGTTGGTGTAAATAAAGAAACAGATATATTAAAAAATGTTACTATGCAAAGGATACCGTCTAACATGCCAATAACACTAGCTATGATATTTATACCTTTGGTAGGTTTGATGCTATTGTTCAAGCTTATCAAAAATTCTATGCAAAATTCGTCTATCTTGAAAAAAGCTTTTCTCGCAAATCTCAAGAATAAAAAAGACGCTTCCAGTGATTATGAAGATATAATTAATGCAGATATGAACTGGCAGGAAAAATATCAGAAATTTGTGTCTGTGTCAAATAAAAATTACGAAAAAGCACCCAAAAAACTGGCGTCAGAAAGTGCAGATTGGACTTCTATCCCTGCCGTGTCCGCAGAACCTGTAGAAGAAACAAGTTTTGCAGTTGATAACCTTGAAAAACAGCCAGTTAATCTTGCCCCTAAAATAAAGAAAGTTAAACCTTCTGCTAATAAGCAAAAATCAAAGGTAGAAATAAATGAGGCTGTTAAGGAAATGGAAAGACAAATTAATAAATTAGAGGCTGAAAATTCGCAAAATATTTCAAATAAAGTCGTAAACTCAGAGCCTGTTATTAATGAAAAATCTAAACAAGATGCGGAAGCCGAGTATGTAGCAAGTCTTGAGCAGATGCTGCATAATTCTCCTGATTTAGAAAAGACTAACTTGGAGGATGATATTATTATCAACGAACTTGAGCAGAATTTTAGAGCTGTTCAAAGTGAGGATAATGTAATTGCTTCTAAAATGTCTGAAGTTACCCAAAAAGCTAAGGTTAAAAAGTTAAAAGCATTTGCAAGCAATTCAATTATGGAAGAATCTCATAGAAACAGACAGCTTCCAAAAACAGCTGAAGAAGTAAAACGTGCGGCAAATATGGAAGGCAGACACGTAAATCTTGGATATTCAAAACTTCATTCAAATCCAAGATTGCTTGAGGGTGCAAATTTGAGTGCGGCTGATTTAATTGCAAAAAGCAGCAGATTTTTACCAAAATCCGCTCCGATTACATCAGTTTCGAAACCTGCTATGACAAATGCATCTAAACCTAAAATGAAACAGAACCATGTTCAGCCTGTAAATGATAAAGGTTATTCTATGGCTACTGTTGAGGAATTTTTATCAATGACAGATGAACAGAGTAAAGTAACAGCCTCGCAAGAATTGTCTAATAAGGTTGCAGGAAGTCTTGCAAATATCAAGCCGTCAATGAAAATGCACAAATCTTCTTCTCCTTCAAAAATGTCTAATCCTATTTCACAATTAAAGTCTGAAACTCAGGAAAATTATCTCAACGGTTTAATTGTAAAATCGGGTTACAACATAGATAAAGACAGAGGGTTTTATCTTGTAAACCTTGATGGTGAAATGGCTTTAATCGGGCGTATTAAAGAAGAAATTTTTGTGTTGAAAAAATTTGACACTCAGATTGAAAAACCACTGCAGGTAAGACAGGATAATCCGAATGTTTATATGGTAAAAACAGACGGTTTCAGATCGCTTGTTGAAGTTAATGACAATAAAATGGGCGTACTGATAGAACTGTAATTAGAATATGTTGAAGAAATTCTTATTAGGTTTAATAGTTGCGGGGAGCATTTTCGGGCTATTTGCAGTGTATCAGTCTGATAAGCAGAATGAAGGAAAAACTGTTATTCAATACGCAAGCTGGGGTTCTAAGTCAGAAGTTGATATATTAAAACCTTTGCTTGTTGATTTTGAAATGGAAAATCCTGATTTAAAGGTTGAATTTATGCATATTCCGCAGAATTATTTTCAAAAAATTCACCTTTTGTTTGCGTCAAATACAGCTCCGGATGTGATTTTTATTAACAATTTATATCTTCCTTTGTACGCAAATGCGGGAGTTTTGGAAAATCTGGATGACTATGATATTAACCAAAAGGACTTTTATAAAAAATCATTAGATGCGTTGTCGTGGAAGGGTAAGCTTTATGCCGTGCCTCGGGATGTATCAAACCTTGTTATTTACTATAATAAAGAGATTTTTAAATCTGCGAATCTTTCATATCCGAAAGAAAATTGGACAATGGACGAGTTTTTGCATATTGCAAAAATTTTGACAAAGCGTCCGAATGTTTTCGGGATAAGTTTTGAAGAAGATTCGTTGTTTTATTTGCCTTACTTGATGAGTGAGGGCGGAGGAATTTTGTCGGATGATTTGTCGAGAGAAATTATTGAAGATAGTAGTTCTCAAAGCGGATTAAAGTTTTATGCTAATTTAAGAAAAAAATATCATGTTGCACCTACAAAGTCAGAAAGTGCGAGTGCAACAATGGCGCAGATGTTTTTGCAGGGAAAGCTTGCTATGCATCTTTCGGGAAGGTGGCTTGTTCCTAAATACAGAGAAGAAGCTGTATTTGAATGGGATATTGTGCCGTTTCCCAAAGGTGCGTCTGGAAGTATAGTGCCGTTGGATGCTTCAGGCTGGGCGATTTCCAAAAACTCAAAACATAAGCAGGACGCATTCAGGCTTATCAAATTTTTATCTTCAAAAACCAGTATAGAAAAGCTTGCGGAAAGTGGATTGATTGTGCCAGCTCGCAAAGATTGTGCTTTTGTAATCGAAAATGACAAAAAGCCTAAAAACTCGCATGTATTTATTGATGTAATTCATACATCTAAACCAACTCCGGTGTCTGTGGATTATAATGTGTTAAACGATAAATTAAAAGAGAAAAATGAACGTTTGTTTAATTAACTTTTTCCTGTCAAAAAGTTTGTCAAAATCGATATTTAAAGCGTTCATAATGTTTATTATAACGGTTAGCAGAAGTATTGATTACGCTGGAAATTATAGGGATTGTAGCAGCTATGACATTGCCGACAGTAGTGAATAAATACAAGAAAAAGAAAACAGTTACACGTTTGAAAAAGCTTATAGTGTAATAAATCAGGCTATAAGCTGTTCAGAGGCTGATAATGGCGCGATGAGATATTGGTTTGTTAATAATCCCGTTGCAGAGGAAGATGCTTTTTTGCTTTTATGCTAAACTTTTATTATGATAGAATATGATTTTTATATAGTTCCGACTCCTATAGGAAATCTTGGAGATATTACGCAGCGCGCAATCGACGTTTTGAATAACGTTGATGTTATTGCATGCGAAGATATGAGGGTTACTCAAAAACTTCTCAACCATTTTGATATTAAAACTAAGTGTGTCTCGTATCATAAATTTAACGAAAAAGAACGTATCAATTCCTTTGTTGAAATTTTAAAATCGGGTAAAAAAATGGCACTTGTATCTGATGCGGGAACTCCGTTGTTTTGTGATCCCGGGGCAGTAATTGTTGAGGAACTGCGAAAAAATAATTTTAAGGTAACGTCACTTCCCGGGGCAAATGCGGTGGTTACGTTCCTTTCTCAAGTTCCGAGAGAAGATGAGGAATTTACGTTTGTAGGTTTTTTGCCGAAAACAAAATCGCAGATACTAGATATTTTAAAAAAGACTAAAACTAATGACGTTGTATTTTATGACTCTCCAAACAGGTTTATGGGTACTCTTGAGATTATAGAAGAATATAGTACTGATGCAAAAGTGGCTGTCGGACGTGAGCTTACAAAAGTTTTTGAAGAAGTCATAATAGATAATGTTTCAAATGTAATAAAATATTTTCAAGAACATCCGCTTAAGGGTGAAATTGTAGCCATGATTTACAGGGCATGCGAAAATTACGACGACGCTGATTTAGATGAGAAAATTGAGATTTTAAAAGCTAAAAATTATAAAGCAAAAGATATCTCTATAATACTTTCTTCTCTGTACGGAGTTAACAAAAATGACGTCTACAAGCGGGTTCTAGATAGTTGATTTGTATATAAATATTAAGTTTTTTACTTTAAAGTATTTATGATATAATGTTTATACAAGAAGAAGATTTTTTAAGGGATTAATTCTGTTGAAAGTTAATAATAAAATATATAAGCTTATAATAACTTTGCTGATTACTGCAATATACTGCCCTGTTACAGTTTATGCGGCAGACGGATTCTGGGGAGAAGAACAGGAGGCAAAGCCTGTTCAAGAAGCTCCTGCAGCTCTTTCTGCGCAGAAAAACGAAAAGATTTTAAAAGATGTTGAAATTCATGGCTTGAATGTCCTTTCACCTGATTTGATAAAAGATAAAATTCATTTGAAAGCTGGTGATACATATAACCGCAATACTGTTCAGGCTGATTTAAGAAGTATATATGAAACAGGTTATTTCAGTGAAAAAATGCGAGCAATTCCGGTTAATAATCCTGACGGAACTGTAACTTTAAAATTAATTCTTGAAGAAAATGCCCCCGTAACCGATTTCACTATTGAAGGAAATACGGTTGTGTCAACAGAAGAAATCCTTACCCCGCTATTGGAAATGAAAGGTAAGCCGCAGAATATTGCGCAATTGAATGATGCAATTTCCAAAATTCAGAATATATACACCTCAAAAGGTTATATTCTTGCCCGTGTATCTTCTGTAACCGATGACCCTGACGGAACGGTTAATATTGAGATAAAAGAAGGTACGATTAATTCAATCGCGATTTCCGGTAACGAAAAAACAAAAGATTTTGTTATAGAACGAAATGTTCTCGTAGAGCCTGGCATGGTTTATAATGAAAATCAGGTAAAGGAAGATCTCGTAAGATTATATGCTACTCAGGCATTTAAAGATGTAACAAGAGAGATTGAACCTTGTCCGGAAGATCCTGATACCTATAACATAACGATTAATGTTCAGGAGCAGCGTACAGCGAGTATATCTGTCGGCGGCGGTCTTGATTCCGTAACGGGTGTATTTGGTTCGCTTGGAATTGCCGATAACAATTTCCGCGGAAGAAATCAAAGAGTTTCGTTGAATGGTTTGGTTGGTTCCGGTGTAATTTTGAACGATGCGTCTATCCAAAGACGTATGAATATGCAGTTTGAACTTAGTTTCTTTGAACCTCATTTCTTAAATGCAGATACCTCTTTGATGAGCAAATTGTTCTTTAGAGATTTTGGAAGTTATCAAGTCCCTCTTGCTATTGAACGCAGAATTGGCGGAGAGGCGACTGTAGCTCACAGATTTAAGAAGAATAAAAATCTCACATCAACTTTCTCGCTCGGTGTTGAACATATTGACCTGCGAGAAGGTGATTTTGATAAAATTGCAGGTTTATTTAACAGATATAATGTTCCTATTTCGGAACGTGCAAACCAGTTAGAAGGCGGTTTGTTTATGTCTTTAAGTCCTGCGTTAATCTATGATACCCGAGAAGGCGGTGTAGTTACACGGAAGGGTACACTGGCAAGTTTAAGATTTTCTGAAGATATCGGCTTGATTGATTTTGACAAAACTCACGGTAAGCTTCAGGGTATGGTAAAACAATACATTCCTGTCGGTAAGAAGTCTTCTTTCTCTGTTATGGCAAAAGCAGGCGGAAAAATCCACGGCGACAATATGCCTGATGTATGGCTTATCGCTTAGGTGGTCCTTATACTATCAGAGGTTTCAAAATGAGTGGTGTAGGTACAGGTGATGCCTTTATCATGGGTTCTGCTGAATTTGCAACTCCTATTCCGTTCCTTGATAGAACAAGATTGGCGAAAAGAGTTAAATTCCTTGATAATGTAAGACTTACTGCATGGATGGATGCAGGTAAGATTTTTGACAGCACTCTTGCTGATACACTTTATGACAGAC
>USHE01000068.1 GCA_900554385.1 uncultured bacterium
CTTTCACGTCCTTCTCCGACGCTTTTGCTCACTAGATTGTGCTGTTCTACAAGTTCATGCTGCAATTTTCTTATCTGTTGGTTTTGCGGCTGGAGTTCAATGTTTTCTGCTCCTGCCAGTATTTTGTTAATCGCTGCTTTTGCTTCGTCCAGTGCGCGTTCCGCATCGTCGTAGTACCCCTGTAAAGTTTCTGATGCCTCTGTGATTTGAAGTGCGTCTTTCAATACTTTTTGAATTTGTGCCATTGAATTTGTTTTTATATAGAACACCTGCAATCTGTAATCATTTGCTGTAGAAAGGATTTTTGCCCCGCCTTTTGCAAAGTTTTTGTGCGCAATAACAATGTCTGCATCGTCAAGATTTCTTGTGATTTCTGCTTTCAAGTCAAGCCGCTCTATTACTTTTTCTACAATGCTCCTTGATACTGCATATAAATATATTTTTTTAATATCTTTTACTTCTTCAACATATTTCTGCCTTGAAAAACTAAATTTTAAGCTGTCGGCAGGCTGAATTTTTTGTTCAAGCTTGTTGATTTGTTCGGAAATTGTAGGTTCATGTTTTGGTTCTTCTTTTGGTTGGGCAGGTTCTGCGTAGGTTTTGTCAACCTTTCTTATCTCAGGTCGTATAGGCCACCCTCTTAGTATATAATCTACGGCTTCAGCAGTATCTTTGTATACTGCAAGCGTGTTCCTGTCCAAAATTTCGATTACAATGTCGAAAGTCGGCTGCTTTTCTCTCTCCAGAACTGTTTTTTGAGAAGCCCTGCGTCTTGCCTCGTCATCTCCTAAGGTTACTGACTGAATTCCGCCGACAAGGTCTGACAAGGTAGGGTTTTTAATTAAACTCTCAAGACAGTTTCCGTGTGCTGTCGCTATCAGCATTACGCCGCGTTCTGCAATAGTTCTTGCAGCCTGTGCCTCTGCTTCCGTACCGATTTCGTCAACAACTATAACCTCTGGTGTATGGTTTTCTACTGCCTCAATCATAATATCTTTTTGAAATTCAGGCTGTCTTACCTGCATACGCCTTGCATGTCCAATCGCTGGATGCGGCGTGTCGCCGTCACCTGCAATTTCATTTGAAGTATCAACTACGACAACTCGTTTCCCGAGTTCATCAGCCACAAGCCGTGATATTTCTCTAAGCTTTGTAGTTTTACCAACGCCGGGACGACCTAAAAACAAAATGCTCTTATTCATCATGCAAAAATCTTTTATACAAGCAATTGTCCCCGTAACAACCCGTCCTATTCTGCAAGTAAGACCAATTACTTTACCCTGTCGATTTCTTATTGCACTAATTCGGTGGAGTGTTCCGGGGATTCCTGAACGGTTATCCGATGTGAATTCTTGAATTCTGTCCGTTATAAATGAAATATCCTCGTCATTAACGGTGTCCGAACCTAAATACTCTATTCGCCCGCCCGAATGACGCACCTCCGGAGTTCTCCCGATATCAAGAACAATCTCTATGACATCGTCCATCTGTCCATAACAGATGTGCTTCCTTACCTTCTCAGGTAAAATTTCGATTAATCTGTCCAGATCGTTTTGAAATTGTAGGTTGCTCATTTTCTTTATGCCTTTCTATTTTGCTATATACAATATATTATTATTGGCGATATTTAGTATTTAGGTTATATATATCATCTCTCCCAATTACATTATACCACTTTTTATAAAATTTTTCTCATACAAAAATACTACATGTATAATATTATTTACAAAAGTTAACAATAGCAACAGTGTAAAAGTGTTGATTCTACACGCTTTTACATGTTTTTGTCAAAAAATATTTTAATAGATGTTAAAAGAAACACATATTCGTGCATAGAGATGTCATTGAGTTTTTGAGTAAACCGCTACGTCATCTTGAACTCGTTTCAGGATACAGAGCTACAGATGTTGTGAAATTTTTAAAGAATAGATTCCGAACTAAATTCGGAATGACAAATGCTCCCGTCATCCTGAACTTGTTTCAGGATCTAAGAAATACAAAGGGCGCAGCCATTGGCTGCGCCCTAAATCTTATGAGAGCAGATGATAATATTTCATGTAATCTGCCATTATCATTGAACTGGTGGCATTTGCCACAGTTGCTTTTATTTGCTGGTCTTTGTCTGATTCGGAGGTTTCTTTTACCTGCTTAGTTTCTTTTTGACGCTGCTGTGCAATTTGTTCAGTCTGTGCTTCTTTTATAAAATTTTCGACTGCTGTTTCGATTTCTTTAAGTTTTGCTTTATCACCTGCGTAAGAACCGGTCGATTCCACTCCGGCTTCATTTAAATCCTTTAAAACCTGCTGCCACTCGTTATAATTCGGAACTGCGGCACCTTGCGCTTGAGCAGCCGCTTGAGCTTTTTTTAACTCGTCTTCTGATTCAATACCGTCTACTCTGTAAGCCATAATTACTCTCCTTATTGTTTATATATATAAAGGAATTTATGCCCGTTGAATTTCAAGAAGTAACGAGATTGTAAAAAAAATTAACATTACAATTTGAAATCTAAGAGTTCTGATATTTTCATCCCGAAAGCTTCTGCGATTTGGTATAAGTTTGTGTATCTTATATCTGTGTTACCACGTTCAATTTCACTGATAGCCCTTCTTGATACTCCTGATTTTTCTTCCAGTGTTTCCTGGCTTAATCCGCGTTTGCGGCGTTCGTATTTAATTTTTTGTCCCAACTGTAATAATCTGTCATCTTTCATATTTAAATCGTAAATGATTGACAAATTTATCAAAATGATAAATAATGTTCATATAAACAATATAATGTTCAAAAAGACATTATCAGTCATGGAGGATGTATGAAAAGATCAGGATTTACATTAGCAGAAGTGCTTATTACTTTAGGTATAATCGGGGTTGTGGCAGCATTGACTATACCTAATCTAATTGCGGGTTATGAAAAACAGGTGACAATCTCTAAGCTTCAGAAGATTTCGTCAATATTAAATCAGGCGTTCAGACTTTCTGAGATTGATAATGGCGAATCTGTTTATTGGAATATTGAGTTTAATAAGTCCACAGAATATTTTAATACATATTACAAACCCTACTTAAAAATTTTACATATTTGTGACAATGAAAATCAATGTGGTTATAAGTCAAATACGCCCTGGTTTAGAGCTAATGGAAAGCCGGATAGGATTCATGCTGTTCTAACAACTTGGCGTGAATCAGTTATTCTTTCTGACGGAAGCTATGTTAGTTTTTTTACATGTGCTGGTTTGGATTCAAGTGTCAATCAAGACGATAATACTTATACAGAAGGCGCAAGCGATTTAATATTGATAGATATTAACGGCGGAGGAAAGCCGAATAAATTCGGACGTGATGCTTTTTATTTTTCATTGGTTAGAGGGAAGGGAATATTGCCATATGGGTACAATGACGATGAAGATGTCGTTAATGATGATTGTTCAAAGAACAATTTCGGCTACAAGTGTGCTGCAAAGATACAGCGTGACGGATGGAAAATAAAGGATGATTATCCATGGTAAATATTACTTGTTTATTTAAAAATAAAATAATTAAAATTATTAAGAAAAATTTACAAAAAGTCTGAAAGTTGCTTAAATATGGATTTTTTATCATGCAAGTAAATATTGATACTGTGCCATTATTAGAAAAACAATTAAAAATAAATTATAAACTTTTTGCATGAAAATGCCCTTATATACTTGCATTCAAATATTTTCCAAGTAAGATTATTATATACCCTTAAAAGGGGTGTACTATGCACATGTAAAAATCGGGCGCAGCTCTTATATAGAAACGAGTTTTGTCTGTACCGATTTATAGACAAGCCGAAAAAAGAGGAATCTATGTCAAAAGACGTTATCGAAATAGAAGGCGTGATTCTTGAATCCATGCCAAACGCTATGTTCAGAGTGAAACTGGAAAATGACCACGAAATTCTGGCACATATCTCAGGAAAAATTAGAAAAAACTTCATAAGAATTTTACCGGGTGACCGCGTAAAGGTTGAAATGACCCCTTATGATTTGAGCAGAGGAAGAATAACTTTCCGTCTTAAGTAATCCTCGGGCTTATATACAACAAAATCTCACGTACAAACTATATATAAAGGAAAAGAAAATGAAAGTAAGATCATCAGTAAAACCTATGTGTGATAAATGCAAGGTAATTAAAAGAAAAGGCAGAATTGCCGTAATTTGTGAAAACCCTAAACACAAACAAAGACAAGGCTAAATTTTGGGCAGAGTGTAGCACTGAAAGTGTGAAACTCGCCACTTCGAATAATTTTACGGAGCGGAATAATTTTTAATAAAAATTAAGCAGCGGAATGAAAAATTATGAGAAGCCCAATAATTTAGAACCACCGTTAAACCAAATCGCCGAACCTGCGGGCAAAACGGCAGGTGGAGAGGAAGAATTTAACCCTCTTACCCAAAAAAATCTAACAACAAGAAAAGGAGAAAATTAAACAATGGCAAGATTAGCAGGGGTGGATTTACCTCGTAACAAAAGAATGGAAATTGCATTAACCTATATCTACGGAATAGGTCCTACAAGAAGCAAGAAAATTCTTGCAGCAACAGGTATTTCACCTGATTTAAGAACAGATGACTTAACAGAAGAAGATATTAAAAACCTCCGTAACGAATTGGCTAACTACCACATCGAAGGTGACTTAAGACGTGAAGTTACAATGCACATCAAACGTCTTCAAGAAATCGGTTCATACAGAGGTATGAGACATAAACGCAACCTTCCTTGCAGAGGTCAAAGAACTAAGACTAATGCAAGAACCCGCCGCGGTAAGAAAAACGGCGCAGTTGCTAAGAAAAAATAATGCGTAAGCCGGTGTGAGTCCGGTGTCGGCTTGCGGGAGCAAGACGAGCAGGGACGAACATTACCATACCGCCGTTGCGACGGAAATGTAATGTACGGAGCAAAGCAATCTATATGATTGCACAGGCGGGAAAGATATAATATGGTGTGAGTCCGGAAAAACAAAACTTAAAATAAAGTAAAAACAAGATAAAGGAAATAAAAATGGCAAGACCACAAAAAACAAAGAAAAAAGAAAAGAAAAACGTATTGCAAGGTGTTGTACATATTCAATCTACCTTCAACAATACTATAGTAACTTCTACCGATACTCAAGGTAATGCTATTGCTTGGGCAACAGCCGGTGCTAGCGGATTTAAAGGTGCTAGAAAAGGTACTCCGTTCGCAGCGCAATCAGCAGCTGAATTGGTAGCTAAAAAATCAATAGACCAAGGTATGAAAAAAGTTGAAGTTCATATCAAAGGTCCTGGTTCAGGTAGAGAAACTGCTATCAGAGCAATTCAGGCAGCAGGTTTGGAAATCACTTTAATCAAAGATGTAACTCCAATCCCTCACAATGGCTGCCGTCCACCTAAGAAAAGACGTGTTTAGTTGATTTTGGTAGAGTGCGGACAAAGTCCGAAATTCATAATATCCAAGGCTCCGGTTGCACGAGGCAAATTTAATAAATTTCGCAAAGTGAAAGCAAAGAGCAGGATAACCGAATAATCCAATAATCAACCCGCATAAAAAATAAAGTAACATCAGCGGGGGCTTGCTGAAAGCCAATAAAGCAAACCATAGACGCCCCGCACAATAAAAAGGAGAAATAAAAAATGGCAAGATATACAGGTCCAAACAATAAATTATTCAGAAATAAGAAAGTTAAAGATTTGTCTAACAGAAAACTAACTTCATCAATGAGACAAACTGCTTCAGGTCAGCACGGTGCTGTAAGAAAGAAACTTTCTGAATATGCAATTCACTTGGCAGAAAAACAAAAAATCAGATTTACATACATGGTAAGTGAAAAACAGTTTGCAAAATACTATACTGAAGCTGCAAGAAAAAGCGGTGTTACAGGTACAATTCTGTTACAATTATTAGAATCAAGACTTGACAACATTCTTTACAGAGCAGGTTTAGGTATTACACGTAAACAATCAAGACAAATCGTAAATCACGGTCACGTTCTTGTAAATGGTAAAAAAGTAGATATTCCATCATACTCAGTAAAAGCAGGTGATGTTATCACTATTAAATCTAAGAGTGCAGCATTCTTGAAATCAGTAATCGAAATGATAGATATGGCTTGCGCTCCTGCATGGATGACTATCGATAAAGAAGCTTTGAAAATCACTTTCGACAGAATTCCGGAAAGAGAAGAATTAGATCCTGAAATTAAAGAACAACTCGTAATTGAATATTACTCTAAGTAACTCGAGTGAGCTGAGGGCGATGGCTTTGCGGTGTCGGCTTGCTGACAGGCAAGACGAGCAGGCAAAGATAAGACCCGTTAAACGCGAACGAGCAAGAGGCGGATTTTGCTTAAATCCAAATCAAACGGAGAAATCCAAAATAGTTATTTAACAACTAGGAGATTAAAAGAATGGAATTAAAAATTAAATGTGTTAATACAACAACAAGTTCAGACGGTTCTCAATACGGTAAGTTCGTAATCGAACCTTTAGCAAAAGGTTTCGGTACTACTATCGGTAACTCTTTAAGACGTGTATTACTTTCAAGTCTTGAAGGAACAGCCGTTACATCAGCAAGAATTGAAGGTATTACTCATGAATACACTGCAATTCCTGGTGTGTTGGAAGATGTTATCGACGTTATGTTGAACTTGAAAGGCTTAGTTGTAATAACTGATTCTAAAGAAGCACAGCATTTGAGAATCGATGTTGATAAAGCAGGTGCTGTTCTTGCAAGTGATATTCAATTGCCTGCAGGCGTTAAAGTTGTTAACCCTGACTGGTTAATTTGTACTGTTGCAGAAGGCGGCAGCTTCCACGCTGATATTATCGTTGAAACCGGTAAAGGTTACGTTGCTCACGACGTTCCTAGAGATTCAAAAGGTATTTCAATCGATGTATTGCCTATTGATGCAACATTTATGCCAATCAAAAGAGTAAGCTATAACGTAGAAAATACCCGTGTTGGCGACTCTATTGATTTCGATAAGTTGACTTTGGAAATTTGGTCAAATGGTTCAATTGAAGTAACAACTGCTTTGAGCCAGGCTTCTAACTTGTTAATCGACCACTTTATGCAAATAGCAGCAATCACAGGGCAGCCTGTTGTTGCTCCTGTTGCATCAATCGAAGAAGAAGTTGAAGATGATTCAAGTGTTCCTTCAATGACTATCGAAGAATTGGAACTTTCAGTACGAGCATATAACTGCTTGAAACGTGCAAGTATCAATTCAATGGCTGAATTACTTAAAAAGTCAGAACATGATTTATTGAATATTAAAAATTTCGGTAAAAAATCTTCTGATGAAGTAATCGAAAGACTTCACCACTTTGGTTTAGACCTTGCTCCAAACCCTGAAGTTGAAGAAGAAATCGGCTAATTTTTCGGTAGAGTGGAGCGAAGCGAAACTCGAAACTTCTATAGCTCCGTTTGAGCGAAAGCGAAATTAAGGAGTAAGAAAACCGAATAAATTAATAATTAAAACAATAACAATTAATAATAAATTATAAGGAAAAGCAAAATGAGACACCAAACTAAAAAACATACGCTAAGCAAAGCAAAAGACCAAAGAGATGCACTTTTGCGTTCTTTAGCTACTGAACTTTTTGTACACGGTGAAATCAAAACAACTATGGCTCGTGCAAAAGCATTAAAACCATACGCTGAAGAAATTATCACCCTTGCAAAAAAAGGCGGACTCCACGCAATCCGTCAGGCTGCAAGACATATTTACAACAAAGAAACAGGTAAATATATGGATCTTGCAACAGGCGAAATTTTTGAAGCTCCTGTAGCTGATAAAAAATTAGCACGTCAAACTGTATTAAGACAGTTGTTTGTGGTAATCGGTAAAAAATATTCTGAACGCAAAGGCGGATATACAAGAATATTCAGATTACCTCCAAGACGCGGCGATGCTTCAGAAATGGCATTAATCCAACTGGTGTAGTCCATGCGTTATGCCTTTAAGGTTCAATATATCGGTAAGAACTATGCAGGAAGCCAAATTCAATTTAGAAACGGTGAACAGATAGATACTCCGACAATACAAGGTGAACTGGAAAAGGCTCTCGGAACATTGATAAGCGGTAATTTAGCCGCAAATAATAAAAGACCGGTAAAAACAGTCTTTTCCGGAAGAACTGACAGAGGTGTTAATTCATTAGGTCAGGTTGTTCATTTCGATACGGATAAACATATTGTTGCTTCAAAGTTTGTCTATTCATTGAATGAAATCCTGCCTGATGATATTTCTGTCACTGACTTGAAAGAGGTTCCAACAACCTTTCATGCGCAAAAATCAGCAAAAAGACGTCACTACAGATTTGAATTTGTAAATCGCAAATGTAAAAATGCTTTTGACGGTGATTTAATGAGAATTAAGTATGAAATTGATATTGAAAGAATGCAAAGTTCTTTGGATTATCTTATAGGGGAACATGATTTTTCAAGTTTTAAAAGTTCCGGAACGCTTAACCCGAGCACAGTCTGTTTTATCGAAAAAGCCGAATGCAGGAGAGTCGGTGACCACGTAGTTATTGACATTATAGGAAACAGGTTTCTTTATAATATGGTCAGGACAATCGTTGGAACTCTTTTAGAAATAGAAGGGCATAACCTGCCGTCAAGCCATATTAAAAATGTTCTTGACGCAAAAGACCGCCGTAAGGCCGGACAAACAGTCAGTCCGTACGGATTGACATTAATTGAAGTAACGTATTAAAAAATAAACGGAGAAATAGAATGAAAACATATTCAGCTAAACCTCTGGAAGTTGAAAGAAAATGGTATCTAATCGATGCTGAGGATGAAATCCTTGGCAGATTGGCTGTTCGAATTGCTAACATCCTAAGAGGTAAACATAAACCTGAATACACACCTAACGTTGATACAGGCGATTTCGTAATCGTAATCAACGCTGATAAGGTTCGTGTAACTGGAAATAAAGAAACAGATAAAATAGTATTCTCAATAGGTGTATTTTCTGATGAGAAGAATCATGAAACAGATAGTAAATTGAATGTAATATTTTTATTAGCAATACCAGATATAGAAGAAAAAGATGATGATATTTTAGTGAAAATATATGATGAAATTATTGCTATATCTAAAGATAAGCAAGTAGTTGAAAAGATCGCTAAAGTAAAAAATTATAGAGAATTACTATTATATTTTATAAAACAAGATAATGTATTTAATTAGAATGAAGGGAGAAGATATTATGAACTTTTGGTTTTTATTGATTTGCTTTGGTGTAGCATTTTTAGCACAATATGCACTAGGCATGATGCAAATGAAGAGTTTTACAATTAACTTTGGAAAACTTAGAAGACAGGGAAAAGTAGCTATTGGAAAGAAAAAGGGTGCTTTTAGAGCAGGTTCAATAGTGATGTTTGCAGTTGACGAAAACGGTATTATATTAGACAGTTCATATATGTCAGGTGTTACAGTACTTGCAAAATTTAAGAAATTAAAAGGTTTTGAGGGATTAAATGTATCTACATTAAAGAAAGAAGATACTAAAGGATTTCCAAAACTAGAACTAG
>USHE01000069.1 GCA_900554385.1 uncultured bacterium
GAAATATGCAGCAAAAACCTATCTATACATTGCTTTTCCGGTTTTGTAAGCCTGTGCATAATTCCCGTTAGGCGACATGTATTGCGGAAAATTTCCTTTGTCTATAGAAAAAACCTTATAGTCAGAAAAGTCGAAATATTTTTCAAATCTTGAAGACGGATAGTATTCCAGAAGGATAATGTCACCTTTTTTTAGGTTGGATTTATTTATTAAATCCGCTACAATGGCATGCCCTTGCGATCTTTTTATTTTAGGGGCTGATATTGGACTGATTATTAGATATCCTAAATGAAGCATAATAAATAAGCCGATTAAGAGCCATCTTAAAACTTTATTGTTTGTTATTGCTGCGCCGTAAGCCCCGAGAAGTATGAGTGTCGGATAAATTTCAATGGAATATTTTGTGATAAAAACGAGTTTTCCTGCTAATGCTGCAATTGCCATTACTGTTACAGTTAAAATTGCGGATATAAGCAGGGCTGTATTGATTTTATTTTTTATGACAGCTTTTATAATCCAATATCCTGCAATTAATGTTGGAATCAGTGCAAATATGAGGAATTCAGGAGTCGGATTATAAAAGAATTTTGCCGGAGAACTTACAAGATTTGTTAAGACAGGAGAAAAGTAATCTGTCATTAAAAATCCGAATTTAGCGGGTGTAAATTTATCCCACCATTGAGAAAAAGAATCTGTGGTGAATATTTTTATTATTAACGGAGTGAGTGCAATTATAGTTACTGCAATTGCGCTCCAGATGGCTATTATTCCTTTTTTAAATTTTTTAAAAAGAAATAAACTTACTAATAAAATATTGAAAAATACATATACAAATCCAATTGTATGAGTTAGTAGTATCAAAGCATTCGAGACTATAAGTCCCATAAAATTTTTCAAATCAGGCGTTTTTAGAATTTTAAGAGTGAATAAAAGTGATAATGCCGAAAATAGGAATAAAACAGAGTAAATCCTCACTTCTTGTGAATAATATATTAAAAATGAACTCAGCGCAGTGAATGTTCCTGCAAGAATTGCTGTCTTTTTACTATTTTCCATTCCCGCAAAATACATTACAGGTATTGAAAGAGTTCCGGCAATCACAGATGTCAGCCTTAAGATTGTGTCGCTTTGTCCGAAAATTGTCATGAAAAATTTTAAATACAAATAATAAAAAGGCATGTGGCATTGAGATTTAATACCTTCAATAAACCCGTTTGTTAAAGGTTGTGAAGCAATAAACCACGAGATATATTCATCATTCCAAAGCCCTTCTGCCTTGTTAATAAATAAAAGTCTTAAAAATAGTCCAAGAATTGTAATTATAAAGATACCCATCCGTTTTCCCCGTTTGTAAATATTATATTTTAATTATATAATAAATAAAAAAGAGGATATTTTATGAAACTGGTAATTCAGATTCCTTGTTATAATGAAGAACAATCCCTTCCGGTGACATTGAGAGATTTACCGAGGCATATAGATGGAATTGATGAGATTGAAATATTGGTTATTGATGACGGTTCTACTGACAAAACTGTAGAGGTCGCCAGTGAGCTTGGTGTTGACGAGGTCATTTCTCTGGGTGCAAACACAGGGCTTGCAAAGGCTTTTGTTGCCGGAATTAACAAGGCTCTTGATATGGGGGCTGATATTATCGTTAATACCGATGCCGATAATCAGTATGATGCGTCATATATAAAAGATATTGTGAAGCCGTTGCTTGAAAATAAAGCGGATATTGTAATAGGAGCAAGACCTGTATCTGATATAAAGCATTTTTCACGTTTGAAAAAAATATTACAAAAACTGGGGTCTTTTGTCATGCGCTGTGTAAGTAAAACGGATGTCAAGGATGCCCCGAGTTGATTTAGGGTTTTTTCTAGATATGCCGCATTGCAGTTGTATGTTTTTGATAATTATACATATACTTTGGAAACTATTATTCAGGCAAAAGCAAAGGGACTTGTTATTGAAAGCGTAGAAGTCGGGGTAAATCCGGAACTTAGAAAATCCCGGTTATTCTCTAATATGTTCATATATATAAGGCGTTCTGTCTTTACTATGCTCAGAATGTTTATAATATATAGACCGTTTAGATTTTTTGTTACCTTTGGGAGTTTGTTTCTGCTTGCAGGTGTAATCCTTGGCGGTAGATTTCTGTATTATTATGCTGTTGGAAGCGGTCAGGGCCATATTCAATCGCTGATTCTTGCAGCTATTCTTTTGCTGACTGGCGTTCAGGTAGTACTGATTGCGGTCCTTTCTGAATTGATTTCTATTAATCGTAAATTGCTTGAAGATATTCAGCGTATGGTTAAATCGTCAGGGTTGAAAAAATACTCGGACGGTATAAAATAAGATAGGTATACAATTTAAAAAATATGGTGAATTTTAATGAATAAATTAATATTAACAACAAGAATTCGTGATTTTTTCTTTTCATCTCAGGCTGTAAAGACTGCTGGTTTTGTCGTGTTTACTTTTTTAATGACGGCTGTTATCGCATCACAAAACTTCTTTTTTCAAACAATAGTAGATAAAGGAATTAGTAAAAAAGATGTTATCGCACAGAAAACGATTACCGTTGTAGACGTAAAACGTACAGAACAGCATAAAAAAGAGGTTGCACAAAAGGTTGATCCCATACTTGCGCCGGCAGAAGATGATTTTATAAAGACTAACCTTGAAACACTTGAAAATTCTATTATTCAAATTCGTCGTAAAGCTGTCAGTGATGAGGTTAAACAAGAAGAACTTTCTTTGCTTTTTGATATTTCTGATTCCGCACGTAAGAATTTTGTAATAACATTTTTACTTAAGACTGATGATGCATCCTTGAGAGAATCTTTTGATAAGGCTAACGTTACTTTGACAAATATTTTGCAAAAAGGTATTAGTGAAAAAGATTTTGAAGCTGTAAGTATAAACAATATAATTAAAGAAAATCTTGTTTCCAATGTTTCAAAGCGTCAGATTTCAATTATAGATGCATTATTAAGCCAGATTCTTGTGCCAAATCTGGTTATTGATGAATTCGCAACAGAGATTGCACGCAAGAATGCTGAAAATGCAGTAAAACCTTATGAAGTTACTTTCCAAAAAGGTGATAAAATACTTTTCGAGGGAGAACCTGTTACAAGGCTAAAACGTGATGCATTAAGACAGGCGGGATATAATGTTTATGAGTTGAATTGGCAGGGGCTTTCTGCTATTTATATTATTGTTTTTCTTGCAACTCTTATTTTTATAGCTTATATGAAGTTTTTTGAAAAACAATTTCTTGGAATGAGATATATGGCTATTTGCGGGACGCTTGCGCTTATTCTGGCTAGTATTTCAGTTTTACTGCCTACAGGTTTTTCTCCGTATGTTCTTCCAATACCGGCATTTGTTCTCCTTCTGGCTATATTCACAAACCCGAGAGTTGCATTTGTTGCGGCGGTTGTGCTTTTGTCAGTGCTTACCGTAGGGGCTCAATATTATGCTGAAATTATTGTCACGTTTACTCTTTTGAGTCTTGTTGCTATGATTACTATTTCTCAAATCAGATATTCAAGACGCTTGGATTTAATTAAGGCAGGGTTTATAATTTCTCTTGCTGGTCTTATAATTCTGGTTGCAATATATGTTCTGGAACGTTGTCTGATTGATATAAATAATGTTTTAATATTTAAAAACAGTATATTTATCGCATTGAATGGTATTATAAGTTCGATGATTGCTCTGGGAACACTTCCGTTGCTCGAAAGTTTGTTTAAGATAAATACTCCTTACGGTTTGGCAGAACTTGCTGACCATAATCAGCCGTTGTTGAAGCGTTTGCAGTTTGAAGCTCCGGGAACATATCACCATAGCCTTATGGTGTCTAATTTGTGCGAAGCTGCTGCAGAGGCTATTGGGGCAAATCCAATTCTTGCAAGGGTCGGTGCTTTTTACCACGATATCGGGAAACTAAAACGTCCGCTTTTCTTTGTGGAAAACCAATCTTATTTCGGGATAGAAAATCCGCATACGAAATTAAACCCAAGATTAAGTAAAATGGTTATTACTGCCCATCCGAAAGATGGTGTTGAATTTGCTAAAGAATATGGACTTCCGCCTGTTATTAATAATTTTATTCTTCAGCATCACGGTGAAGGTTTGGCAAGTTATTTCTATAATCAGGCTGTAAAAGAAGAAGGGCTTGAAAATGTAAAAGAAGAACAATTCCGTTATACAGGTCCGAAGCCTAATATGAAAGAAACGGCAATTCTTATGATTGCTGATGCTGTTGAATCTGCGGTTCGCTCGTTGAAAAATCCTACATCAGAAGAAATTGAACAAATAATCGATAAAATTATCGTTGAACGTCTTAATGACGGTCAGTTGTCAGACAGCCCGCTTACTTTGCATGATATCAGGGTTATTGCCGCAACCTTCAGCCGAATTCTCAGAGGCATGCAGCATAATAGAATTAAGTATCAGGAAAATATTGAAGAAGAATTAAACAAAAATAAAATAAATCTTCCTTCAAAAATGCTGGATGAGGATTTGGAAAATAAAATTATGCAGTTGGAAGATAAATCGTCAAATGAGGATAAAAATGAAAATTAATATTTTCAGCGAAAATATTTTTCCTGACTGGAATGTAGATGAAAAAAAGTTTATACAATCTGCCAGAAAAATCCTTAAATTTTACCTAAAACAGCAGGAAATTAGTGAGAATTGTTGTTTGAAAAATCAAGATTTTGATACTATATCGTTTGATTTTTTATACTGTGACAGTACAAAGACTCATGAAATTAACAGAGAATACAGACAAAAAGATTATCCTGCGGACATTATAACGTTTGCAATATTTGCTGATACCGATGAAAAATTTATTTTTGACGGGGAAATTAATCTTGGAGAGGTTATAATAGCTCTTGATAAAGTTCAGGAAGAAGCAGTTAAGAAAGGTGTTACGCCTGAACATGAACTTCTGTTTTTGATAAGTCACGGCATAATGCATTTGTTGGGATTTGACCACCAGACAATGGATGAGTATAATTTTGTTATAGCACAGCAAAATAAGGCTCTTGAAAGTTTGGGGGAATAATGAGTAAATTTAAGTCGCAAGGATTTGGAAATACTTTCAAAAACGCACGAAAAGGTATGCGGATTGTTTTAAAAAGCGAACGCAATATAAGAATTCATTTTGTAGCCGCTGTATTTGTACTGGTGCTTGGGTTTGTTATGCAGTTTAGTGCTTTGAAAATCAGTGTTTTGCTGCTAGCAATCGGGCTTGTTGTTTCGGCGGAAATGCTGAATTCTGCAATAGAGTTTTCTTTGGATGCAATTTTTCATAACAGATATTCAAAAATGGTGGGTATGGCAAAGGATATATCGGCAGGAGCGGTGATGTTTGTTACAATAATCGCTGTATTAATCGGCGGTTTGATTTTTATTCCTGAGATTTTGACACGAATTTGAGTTATTTGATAATGTTTCATAAATAAAAAAGCCCGCTTATTAAGCGGGCTTTTGTTTTTCATAATTCCTTTTTCCTTATTCTTCCAACGAAACCTTAATGCTGTGAATGTCACCGCCAAACCTTAGTTATTGCTTAGAACAAGTCTGAATGTTGCAAGGTTTTTGATTGACAACATTGTGTGTTTATTGTGCTGTTCATCGGCAATATTAAAAATACGAATAATTCTTTGGATTTCTTCCAAATCTTTGCGTGAATTAATTTTATATACGTTTTTGATTGGGTCTGCTACGACTGACATCATTGTATTTAATTCTTGTTCTTTCATTTGGCTTATCCTCATTTCCTTATACTTTAATAAAGGATTTTTTTCTAAAAAAATTGCTTTTTTAAGAATAAGTTTGTTAATATTTGTTTACATATCCATTAAAATAACTAACCAACGTGCTTTTTGGCTGATTTCCATAAGTCGTCAAATTCTTCAAACGAATAATCATTTAAAGGTTTTGCTGCTAATTCTTCCATTTTTCTAAATCTGGTCATGAATTTTTTATTTGCTTTTAAAAGTGCTTGTTCTGCGTCAATTTTGTTCCAGCGGGCAAGATTGACCGTCGCAAACAGGATGTCGCCGAATTCTTCTTCCATGTGGTCTTTATTTTGTTCTTTTACAGCTTCTTTAAATTCGTTAAATTCGGAAAAAATACATTCATACAATGATTTTTCATTAGGCCATTCAAACCCTGTTTTGACAGCTTTTTTGCTGATTTTTTGCGCACTCATTAACGCCGACTGTGATTTCGAAATCCCGTCCATTGCGGATTTTCTGTGTTGTTTTTCTTCAGCTTTAAGTTTATCCCAGTTATCAAGAATTTCTTTTGTAGAATTTACCTTAACATCTCCAAAAACATGCGGATGACGGTGGATAAGCTTATCTTTTAAACCTTTGGCAACATCTTCAATAGTAAACGCCCCTTCTTCCGATGCAATTTGGGCATGGAGGACAACCTGAAGCAGAACATCTCCGAGTTCTTCTTTTAAGTGCTTCATATCTCCTGAATCCATAGCATCAACGGCTTCGTATGCTTCTTCAAGCATATTTGGTCTAAGGCTTTTATGCGTTTGTTCTCTGTCCCACTGACAACCGTCAGGCGCACGAAGTCTGGCTATGACATCTATAAGTTCACTAATTTCTTTTACACATCCCATATTCAAATTTTACCACAAATATAATTACAAATCTGCAACTAAAGTATAGTATTTTGTTTAAATAATACACCAAAAGGTTGATGGCGTTTGCGGCTTATATGTTATCCTATATGTGTGAAGAATTTAGGTAGGAAAGGATTATATAATGGCAAATTTATCAATCTCAGGAATCCGTGAACGTATCTTCAATAATACGAAACACGAACAAACAGTGGCTAGAAGTTCAAATCCGTTCGCTGCAGCATCTTTCAAAGGTAATGTGTTAACTGCGGATGTGTTTGCGCCGGAAAAATCAAGCGTTAAGTCTTCTCAGCCAAGCTTTACTGGTAAGTTGAAAGCAAGCGCACTTGTTGGTTCTCTTGCTAGTGCAGGTTCTAAAATTAGTGCGGCTATTGAATCTGTAAGTGCATTCTGCAATAGAATGAAAGACGGAGTTATCGGATTCTGGAAAAATCTTGAAAGTACAGAAATTTCTTTAGACTTTATTTCTAAAGCAGGTGAAAAAGTTAAATCAAAAGTTGGTTCTGCAATGAATACTGACATCGTAGATGCTGTTAAGTCAAGATGGAATGCAATGCAGGATGAACACATGGTTCAATCTTACTTGTCACGTCCAACTCGTGGTGAAAACGGTTTGAAAGAAATGTTTGAACAATCCATTGGATTGGTAGCTTAGGGGGAATAAAATGGATAGAAGAAAAGTTAGAAATATTATTGAAGCGTTATCACGTCACCAGGATCCGGATTCAATCAATGTGTTGAATGAGGTTGGTACTAATTCTGCAGTTGATGAAGTTAGAGAAATGACTTCTCGTGCTTTGGTTAAGAAAAATGTTCATGATTCTCTTGAAGTTGTTATCACTAACAAAGGTAAAGGTATCAATGACTTGAGTACTCTAGTTGCTATGAGTACAATTAATGAACTTCTTGCGCTTGAAGATAAAGCTGAAGCTATCAAAATTCTTGAAGATACTGTTGAAATGCATTCAGATGAAGAAGTTAGAGATAATGCACGCTCCGTAAAAGCTTTAATGGCATTGAGCTGCTAGTAAATTTGTGATTATAGATATTTTATAAAAATAAAAACTTCCGTTGGTTATATGAACGGAAGTTTTTTATTAGTTTAATTGTTATTTAAAATATGTTAGTTGAAAGTAAAACCGTCAGCTTTAAATCTGTCGATTACTTCCTGTAATTTTTCGTCAGAGCATACGTATGATAATCTAAAGTAGCCTTCTCCGTGATTTCCGAAAGCGTTACCCGGAACAAGAACTACGCCTGATTTTTCCAAAACTGCCTGACAGAAATCAAATGCAGATTGGTATCGAGGAGGAATTGGCAGCCATAAATAGAATGTTGTATGCGGAACTTTTTTATCATCTATCGGCCAGCCGAGTTCTTTAAAACCTTTGACCATAATTGATTGTTTTTTAGCGTAATTCAAATTGCTTTGAGCAATATAGTCATCTCCTGCTTTTGAATTAAGGATTTCTGCGCAAACTCTTTGTAATGCTTTAAAAATGCCGTTATCAATCGTTGATTTTCCTTTTCCAAAGCGTTGAATAATTGTGCTGTTACCGCATACCCAGCCCAAACGCCAGCCTGTAATTGCGTATGGTTTTGAAAAACTGAAAAATTCTACAGCGATATCTTTTGCCCCTTCAAGTTCAAATACGCTGAAAGGTTTTTCTTTTTCGTCAAAATATAAATCGCAATATGCTGCATCTGAAATTAAAAGAATTTCGTGTTTTTTGCAGAAATCAATTACGGACTTAACATATTCTTTAGTTGTGCTGGCTCCGAGCGGATTGTAGGGGAAATTTATAACCATAGCTTTAACGTTTTCAGGTTTGAATCCGTCTTTAATCATATTGTTCCAAACTTCTTCCATATCCGGTTTATAGTCATTTTCAACTGTCAGCGGAATAGGGTAAGCATAACCTCCAGAACATTTAATAAACTGTAAATAAGAGGCGTATCCCGGGTCAGGTACAAGAATAACATCTTTTTCTTTTATTTCTTTTTTAGGGGTTATTAAAAATCGAACAAGGTTTGCAATACCTTCTTTAGAACCCATTAGAGAAAAAATTTCTTTATCTGGATCTAATTCCACTCCAAAACGGGACTTCATTCTTTGAGCGATAGCTTGTCTAAAGAAAGCTTCACCTTTAGGTATGGAGTACAGGTGAATGCCGTCTTCTGTTAGAACTTCTTTTAAATTATCTAAGAGTTCTTTGGGCGGGTTAGCGGTCGGCGCACCCATCGAAAGTGAAATTGGCGCACGATTTCTTGCCGTTAAATCAGGTCTTAATCTTTCGGTAATTTCTTTAAGTTTGAACATTATGTATGTGTCTAAAGTCATTACATCTTCATTAAAAAGTTTTTTTTCAAGGTTTGCCATTGTTTCCATAATCATATCCCTCTTTTCTTTTTGCCGGCAAAAAGTTCGGCGCAGGTAAATTTTTTGTGTCTGATTTGTATTGTATCGCAAATAAAATAATTAGGCAATCATTTTCATAGGACCTTCTAAAGAGGCTGTTACAAACTGTTTTGTATATTCATTATTTTGTTTCAACATTTCCTCAGGAGTTCCTGCAAATACGATTTTTCCTCCGTAGAGCATAATCAGTTTATTAGCAGTCCTTGTAATAGTTGACATCTGGTGGGTTACAACGATTGAGGCTGCATTTGTTTCTTCTTTTAATCTCACGATGTAATCTTCTATTAATGTTG
>USHE01000070.1 GCA_900554385.1 uncultured bacterium
GCATATTTTAACCATTCTGAACTGTTCATTAAACCGTCTTCCAGTACTGTCCACAAAACTTTGCCATTAGCGGTCAAACCGGTTTCAGGAGTTTTGGCGTCATCATCCAACGGCTCATCTTTGCCGTTGTCGTGATCAGGATGTTTGCCGTTTTCTATACCGTCTAGTTTTACCTTGTCGTCACTCGGACCGTTCATCCTGTGCCACAAGTTTACGTACCATTGTCCCTGATCTTTATCGGTATAGACTATTACCTGTTCTGTTATTATCGGGTCAATTTTGTTAAATTCTTCTATCTCTTTGTTTACCTGATCTTCCCATTCTTTGTGGGCTTTCTCCCATGCCTCTACGTCTGGGACTACCTTTGAAACTTTTTCTTTAAGTTTCATGTCTTCCTGGAATGAAGCATAAAGAGCTAGAAGTTCTTCTCTTGTTGTTCCTAGAGTATTTTTACCATACCCCGGCGAACATCTTGTGTCCACATCTCTTAACACATAGAACATATCTGCAATTTTATCTTTCAAAAGTTTTTTCTGTTTTACACCATTAGCATCATAATAATAATCACTCAGCAATTTTTCTTTTAAAGTTGCATCAGGTTTCAAGTCCGCACCCATAGTACCTGAAGCATAATAAGTTTTTTCAGGATCACTTGTATCAATAATTGCAGATGATACAGGAATGAGAGCAGCAGTTTTCTCAATACCAGCACCAGTTATGTAGTCATAATTGATTTCTACAACATCACCAGTTGTCGTTGTAACGGTATAAGGATATTTAGAAGCATCATACGGATTTTCTCCTGTAGACACAAGTTGATCAAGAAGGTGAGCCAATACGTGAAGGTAACAGCCCCAATCACCACCCTGAGCAGATGAGCCGCAAGAACCCTGACCTTTTACGAATAACTCGTAAAGCTCACCATTAGTCGTTTCTGTGTATTCAATCTTATTTAAATCTTTTTGCTGTGGCTCTTTAGCTATCAATCCACCGGGCGTGCCTGTTCCGCCGGTTACCCAGTTCTTCCAGTCTGAACCCCAGATTGATGTCGCTTTGTCTATATATGCAGGGTTATCCTTGTCCTGATCTTCGACATTCGCTACTCCGTATTTTTCCAAGAATTCACCCATTGTGGCACTTTCAAGATAATTTGTTGCATCCGTTTCTGATACCATTATCTGCCCGTCTTGATTTATTATGCCATATTGGTTTTTCAATGGTCCATAGTGAGTTAAGCTTGTGCCTGTAAGCTTTTGAATTGTTTTATTGCCGTCTTTATCATAAGTTGAGAACATTAACTGGGTTTGATTTAAAGCATCCAAGTATGCTGCACTTGCTTCGCTTGTTTTCGTTGCAAGTGCCATCTTCGCTGTCGTTATTGTCTGTGAACGCAGTTCATTATCCGACAATCTTGATGTTATGCTTAGTAATCTCGCTTGTGATGCACTCAAGCCCATCGTCTTACGTTCCCTTTCCGTAAACATACTTTGTCTACACTACTATATACGGAATTTTTATCAGAGAACTTTAATAAAAAAGTCTTATATGAAATAAATTTTAACAATTTGCAAAAGTCTAAATAATTGCTACGATTATATTATGATACGAATTTTGATGATATCCGACAAAGAAAAAACATCTAATAAATATAAAGACCTCCTTACCCGTAACAAGTACGATATAGAGGTGCTTTCGGATGTTACATTTATCAATGACTTACTAACTGTTACACCGCCTGATATCATAATTTTCGATACAGAAAGCAATATTGATTTTAAAATTTTAAGTAAGAATATTAAACCCCTTTGTGAAAAAACTATTATCTTGCTTCTGACCGCAGAAAATTTCACGGACAGAGAACTTATTAAAACAGCCAACGCATTTATATCAGAAAACGCAAATGACGAAATCATTTTAGGTACTCTGAACATGAACCTTAGAATGAAAAACTCACTGGAAAAATTGTCCGAAACAAACAAAGATTTACAAGACAGTTTGTACCGACAAAATGCACTTTATTCAACGAGTTCTCAATTTGCAGGAACTCTTGAGAAAAAGAAATTAATTAACTTTATGATAGAGGGTTTTGACAGAGCCTTAAGTTTCTCGCTAACCTGCACTCTTTCTTTTTGCGACAATGAACCCGTTCTTTTGATAAATTCATTACACGAATTGTCAGATGAATTGATAAGTGCGTTAAAACTGAGAACATTATTACACTACAATTCAATGTTTGAAAACTCCAAAATCCCGTATAAAATAGACCCTGAAAAATTAAAAGTTGTAAAACATATAAAAGATAATGCAAGCAGATTTACTTTTGATATTTTTCACTACGACTATATGTTTGCACCAATAAAACTCGGAGAAAACACATACGGGTGTGTTGAAATTTTCAAAGACGCTCCGTTTAGCTCTGATGATGCAAGATGCTTTCAAACAATTGCTCAACAGGTTGCATTGCCACTAAAAAGCGCATCTCTGTATCAGGAAATCAAAGAAACAAACCTAAAATTAGAGAAACTGGAACGGTTGAAATCTGAATTCATATCTATCGTATCTCATGAGCTAAGAACTCCCTTAACATCAATCAAGAACTCACTCGATATTCTGATGACGGGTAAATGCGGAGAAATCAACGACGCCGGCTCAAAATTTCTTAATATGGCAAAAAGAAATGTACAACGGCTTGCAGGAATTATAAATGATCTTCTCGATTTGTCTAAAATCGAAGCAGGAAAAATGGATTTTCATTTTAAAAATATCAACATTCATCAGGTTATTGACTACGTAAAATCCACATTATCCATTCTTGCCAAAGACAAAAACATTGAACTGCTCACAGATGAAACAGATTCCCTACCTGAAATTTTTGCTGATTCCCAAAGGCTGGAGCAGGTGCTTACCAACCTTGTATCAAACGCAATAAAATTCACTCCGGAAGGCAAAAAAATTATAATAAGTTCTAAACTTACAAATGCTGAAAATATAGAGGTACATCCCTACTTTCAAGAAGAAATCGAAAAACTCAAAGGTGATTATATAATCGTTTCTGTAAAAGATGAAGGTATCGGTATTGCAGAAAAAGACCTCCTGCATGCCTTTGATAAATTTGCACAAATAGAAAACTCCTTATCGAGAAAAGTCGGGGGTTCAGGACTCGGGCTTCCTATCGCAAAACAGCTTCTTGATGCTCACAACGGCGCAATCTGGTGCTGCAGTCAACTCGAAAAAGGATCCGAATTTTCTTTTGCAATTCCTGTTGCGAGAACTCACTCAGGTTTACCCGAAGAACAGCTCTCTGTGCTTTAACAAATTTTAACAAATTAGAAGATGTGCATTAATATGCTATAATGTCTTATATAAACAGATTATTAGGGGAAATTATGAAAAAGATTTTGATTGTTGATGACGAACAAGATATAGTCGAAAGCCTTAAATTTATACTTGAAGCCTCGGATTATACCTGCTATGCAGCTTATAACGGAGAAGATGGTCTAAGACTTGCTAAAGAAATTATGCCTGACTTGATTATTCTTGACGTTATGATGCCAAAAATTAACGGGTATAAAATCAGCAGATTATTAAAGTATGACAATAAATACAAAAATATTCCGATTTTAATGATTACCGCACGTTCTCAAGATGAAGATAAGTTAATCGGAGAAGAAACAGGCGTCAATGAATATATTACTAAACCTTTTGAACTTGAATATGTTGTAAATAAAGTAAATCAGTATTTGAAAGACTATTAACATTTATGGAAACAGTTACTAATAAAACACTTGAAAAACTTAAATATGACCTTGTAAGAGCAGGACTTGTGCCTTATGAAACAATTGAACAGGCAGAAGAAATCGCAAACGCCCAAAATATTAACATTGGTCAAGCCCTCATTAATTCAGGAGTTCTCACAGAAGATGCTATTATAAAATTTTTGGAAACAAAACTTCACCTGCCATCGGTAAATCTTGAAGATTATACCCTTGACAAAAACTGCCTGAAATATATAAGTTTTTCAGATGCAAGAAAGTATAAAATTATCCCGCTGTTCAAAATAGAAGATACTCTTACTGTAGCAATGGCTGACCCGTTGGACTTGTTTGCAATTGACAAAATCGTAGAATCAGCCTCATGTTCAATTGAACCGGATATTTCATCAGAATCAAGTATTCTAAAAAAAATAGATGAATACTACAAAACTGATATTACTGTCGGAGAGATTTATACAAATAGTGAATATATTGATTTTGACTGGAGAGAAGAACTGCACAACGAGGATTTGAGCGATAATCACATGCAAAAAATTATCCGTGCAATTCTTAAACAAGCAATATTGGAGCAAGTCCATGAAGTTACATTCCAACGAGAAACAGAGGGCTTGTGCGTCAATTTTAAGAATAACGGAGAAATTTCAAACAAAGGTACAATTCCAAACGTACTGACATCTTCATTCACTGCGAAATTAAAAACTCTCGCTGAATTAGATCCGTCAGTTTCAGAAGTTCCTCAGCTTGGCAAGCTTTGTTTTAAAGTTGACGATATATCTGTAATCGCCAGCGTATCAACATTTCCGACAATTATGGGGGAAAGAATTTTTCTTAAAATTTATAAACCGCCGAAAAAACTTTCCAAAATTATCACAGCAGAAAAAAGTTTGCAAACAATAAATAATGCACTTAATCACTCAGGGATAATTCTGGTGTGCGGTTCTCCACTGAGCGGAAAAACTCATGTAATATATTCTTTGCTTTCTGAAATTGCATCAAAGGATAAAAACAAAAATATTATGACTCTCGAAAGTATAGCAAAATATAATCTGGCGGGGGTTAATCAGTGCGAACTTAACGAAAATATAAGCTTCAATATGGATAAGGCGTCAAGATTTATTGAGTTTCAATCACCCGATATTATTTATCTTGAAGGGGTTAAGACAAAAGAAATTTTTGATTATTTTGCAAGTCTTGTCTACAATAACAAGACAATAATCATGGAATTTCTTGCAAACAATATGGAAGAACTTCGCAATAAAATGGCGTTTTCTGATTTTGAAACACTAAAATCATTGTTAAGCTGTATGATATTCATTCACTCTAAAGACAGTATAGAAGTATTCAATAAAGAAACAATACAAAAATATCTTGCGTAATTTTAAAATCCCAAAATATTAAAGTTATGCGATATAAAACACAAGGTTAATAATAAAATCGCAAATAAGCATATAAATAGTCGAGAGGATTGCCGCCTGCGTGGTAGAAGTTCCAACCTCTTTAGCTCCGCCTTTCGTTTCATAACCTTGAGTAGCACAAACCAAAGCTATAACAACACCAAAAACTGAAGCTTTTAAAAGACTGATGTAAATATCTCTTGTGGAAAGCCACGCCCACACAGAATACATATACCTGTCAGGATGTAAGTCGATTGTAATGTTTGACACCAAAAGCCCGCCTGCAATACCAATAACTTCCGCCAACAAAACAACCATCGGTACAGTAAAAGCAGACGCTATAATTCTGGGTGCAAAATAGTAACCTACCGGATCAACTTTAAGAGTCTTAATTGCGTCAACCTGTGAAGTTACCTGCATATTTGCGATTTCAGCCGAAATTGCCGTTCCAGCCCTTGCACCTATAGCAAGCGCAACAAAACCCGGTGCAATTTCTCTTATCATTACAATTGCAATAGTTCCGCCAATATAGGTTTCAGCCCCTGACATAAGGAATTGTTTTGCCACCTGAATTGCAATAACGGCAGCTGCTATAAACGCAATAATCAGAGAAATAGGTAATGAATCATAACTAATTGATGCAGCCTGTGCGATAACAGACTCAAATCTAACCTGCCCTCTGAACAGATATTTCAGACTTCTTATTAAATTTTGAACACACAATCCTAAAAATTTTATCATAATTTTCTGAAAAGCGGCGGAGTTATTCTAACTCCGCCATAGTATAAAATTAGTAAACCGGCATACACCAGTGTTTGTATTTAGCAACCTTACCTCTAACAACGTCAAAGTAAAGTTTTTGAAGTTCTTTAGAAATAGGACCGACTTTACCATCACCGAGATCTCTATTATCGACACTTACGATAGGACTGATTTGCGCACCCGTACCACAGTAGAAAGCTTCATCAGAGATATAAAGTTCAGTTCTGTCGATAGCTCTTTCTTCAGTTTCAATACCCAAATCTTTAGCGAGTTCAATAACAGTATTACGAGTAACCCCAACAAGAATATTATCAGTTTTCATTGTTGTAACAAGTTTGCCGTTCTGTACCAAGAACAAGTTCATTGCAGAACCCTCTGTAACTTGTCCTGCCTCATCAAGAACTACAGCGTCGTCAAAACCGGCATTATGAGCGTCAGTTTTAATCAATGCGGCATTTGCATAAGAACCTGCAACTTTAGCACGCGGCGGGATAGCGTTGTCACTGTTTCTTCTCCAGCTTGATACACAAACTTTCAACCCTTTTGAGGTATCAATATAATCGCCCATTTTGTTTGTGATTAACATAAAGCGGTCTTCGTTATCATACAAACCAGGACCGACCTATTGAGCAGCTTTATATAGATTTGGACGCATGTAAGCATCTTGTTTGTAATTATTTTTCTTAAGAAGATCTTTCGTAATTTTGCAATATTCTTCTACCGTATAAGGGCTGTTCATATACATAATTTTTGCACTTCTTAAAAGTCTTTCATAGTGTTCAGGAGCGCGAAATACGTACAACTGTTTTTCTTCATCGTTCCAATAAGCTCTAATTCCTTCAAAAACAGCAGTACCGTATAAAAATGCGTGAGTCCTTACGGGAATCATTGCCTTCTCAGCTTCTACAGTTTTACCGTTTAAAAAATAATACTCTGTCATAATTCCTCCTTAAAATATTAATTTAAATATACCATAAAATAATATTTAAGGCGCAAATATTTACGGAATATTAAAAACTGCTACTTTTTTGTCAATTTAGCGACCTGAATAAATTTTTTAGCATCATTAATCGGGATAGCAAACCCGATGCCGATATTAGAAATATTGTTATCAGGATTGTAGATTGACTGATTGATACCAATAACTTCGCCGGAAGTGTTCAATAAAGGTCCTCCTGAACACCCCGGATTAATTGCGGCATCCGTTTGTATTTTATTTTTAGAATAATCTATACGGGAAATTATCCCCTGCGTCAGAGTTCCTGCAAAACCGAAAGGATTGCCAATTGCAAGAACTTTCTGCCCGACTTTTATTTTTTCGGAATCACCAAACTTAATAGTTTTCAATGCATGTTTCGGCTCTATTTTTAAAAGAGCAAGGTCGTTATTTTTTCCCATTTTTGACACTATTTTGGCATTATAAAGCTGTCCGTTTGCTGTTTTAACCTCTATACTTTCGCCGCCGTCAACAACGTGAGAACCTGTCAGAATTAACCCGTCAGAGGAAACAATACAGCCTGTTCCTGCCGAAACACCGTCCGCCACCTGAGCTTCAATAGAAACTATTGCCGGATTTATAGCCTCATAAACAGATATATTTATCTGTTCATCCGCCGCATAACTCAAACTATATGCAGACTCCGCGGAATATAAATTTAAACCCGCTGATATAACGGTTATCAAAAATATTTTCTTAAACATAACTTTCCCCTATATAATACATTATTTTCGATTTTAAAAATTTAACACTAGCCGCAAAAAAAATTCGAGGACTGTTATTTAAAACTTTAAAGTTATAATTAAAGAGAAAAGTGGAGGTTAAAAAAGCGCGCAGAAAAATTTACGAATACATCTTTAAAGTACGTTCAATGTTTTTACCGATTACACCTTTGATTGAATCGTATTCTGTCTGAAGCGCATTGTGTTCGGTATCAAGACGTTTCAAAATATTATCGTACTGTTTGTCTTTGGATTCAATATCTCGCACAGTCTGCTGGTATTCTACTTCTGCGCGGGTTATTGCCGCTTCGTTTTCCTGCTCAGTTATATCTGCGGCATTTGTATATATAATAGATGTCCATGTTGCGTTTTCTAAGCCGCTGCCGTCTTCTGTTGGTTCTGTGTAATTTACACGTTCCAAGGTTACATACCCATTTTCAAGAGCATATTTTAACCATTCTGAACTGTTCATTAAACCGTCTTCCAGTACTGTCCACAAAACTTTGCCATTAGCGGTCAAGCCGGTTTCAGGAGTTTTGGCGTCATCATCCAACGGCTCATCTTTGCCGTTATCGTGATCAGGATGTTTGCCGTTTTCTATACCGTCTAGTTTTACCTTGTCATCGCTTGGACCGTTCATCCTGTGCCACAAGTTTACGTACCATTGTCCCTGATCTTTATCTGTATAAACTATTACTTGCTCTGTTATTATCGGGTCAATCTTATTAAATTCTTCTATCTCTTTGTTTACCTGATCTTCCCATTCTTTGTGTGCTTTTTCCCAGGCCTCTACGTCCGGGACTACTTTCTGTTCAGTACCAGCTTGTTTTAAATCATGTTCAACAAAATAGAAAAATTTAGCAAGAGATTCAGGAGTCGCACTACCACCGGTAGAACTTCCAATTTTATATTCGTTGTGAACCTCCCAGAGCAAATCTACACAACGCTGCTATAAAGACATATTAGGATCAGAAGGTGGTCCGCCAACGGTAACGGTACCATATTTTGTTGTAACTGTTTCCGTTCCACCATCAATTACATCTCCAGAACATTTGCCATCTTTTAACATTTCAGTAATTGGTGCAAATTTATCAACACCATGTTGAGCTGTATTCCAACACCAATAGTTATTATGTTCTCCACAGTTTTCTGCGGCATATATCGTAAAAGTTTCACCTGTACTTGTTGTATGGGTTCCCGGTCCAATTAAATCTGCCATAACGTGCATGTAACAGCAGCTTCCACCAACAGCACCACCTAAGCAGCCACCTGAACTTATTACAGCCTCATAAATTTCATTATTAGCAGAAGGGACTTCTTCAATCTTATTGTAATCTTTCTGCTGCGGTTCTTTAGCTATCAATCCACCGGGAGTGCCTGTTCCGCCGGTTACCCAGTTCTTCCAGTCCGAACCCCAGATTGATGTCGCTTTGTCTATATATGCAGGGTTATCCTTGTCCTGATCTTCTACGTTCGCTACTCCGTATTTTTCCAAGAATTCACCCATTGTGGCACTTTCAAGATAATTTGTTGCATCCGTTTCCGATACCATTATCTGCCCGTCTTGATTTATTACACCGTACTGGTTTTTCAATGGTCAATTGTGTGTTTGGCTGGTGCT
>USHE01000071.1 GCA_900554385.1 uncultured bacterium
ATATTATATTATAAACCCTCATTCGCCAATATTCAATCCTCATTTTAGATTAACTTTTAATTTTGTAAAATCTTTGTCACACGATATGAATAAATTTATTGATTCAAGGCATATTTCCCGCCTTAACTTATACCCGTTTGTACAACGCAGAATTCCAAGATAACTGTTTATGGAGTTTACAAATGCGTTCAGCTACTCCACTGTGTACGAATCAGGATTTTCTCTCACCGTTCTTATCTTCTTGAAAATCCTTCTCAATGTCTTCTGGCGCAATATTGTGCGGTAGGGCTTGTCTACAAACCCCACAAAGTCTATTCCCCGCTCTATCTTATTAACAGATTTCTTATGCTGGTGCAAGTCCAGATGAAGACGCTCTTTCAAAAATCTTGTCAAATCTTTATGTATCTCATTTAGCTTTTTGGGATCTTTATCCATTATCACAATATCATCCACATAGCGGCAATAATACTTACACTTCCAGTGATACTACACAAACAGGACAAGCACAATTAAATACACATTGCTGAAAAACTGGCTCGTTAGATTCCCTATCGGCAACCCTTTACCCTCCGGAGTGTGCCATAAACTCTTGTAATCGGGCAGTAAATCAAACTTCCAACGCGCTGAACGAATTTCCACACTCGTTTTGCAATCATGATATATCACCTGCTTTATCAAGCTCAAAAGCCATTCCTCATCCACAAGCTTCTCTACTTCCCGATAAAGTACATCTTTATCTATACTTACAAAAAAATTCCGCAAATCCGCCTTGAGATAATACGCCGTTTCCTGATAATTATTAGTCGCTGTCTGAGCATACTTTCTTATCGCCTTTAATGCATTGGTTGTCCCACGCTCCGGTATACAGCTGTATGTGTCTTTGATAAACCTGTTGTAAAATCTCCCGCTTATTTCGTTGTATATCAAATGATGAACTATCCTGTCACGAAAACAAGCAGCCCAAACTTCCCGAGCCTTCGGGTACAAAACTATGAAGCAGATACTCTTACTGATTTTATACCTGCCGCTTTGAAGTTCGTCATACAATTTAAGCAGGTTGTCCTCAAGATAAAACTCGAATTCAAGCGCGTTATTCGTATTCCTTTTCCGCTTGCGGCAATCAATATAAGCCTGCACTAACTTTTCAAATGTTAAACCTTCTTCCATTATAATCTTACGAACGGTCTTGTTTATAACCGCCCGCGTTTGCATAACTTTAGTTGCCCGAATAATCCTCAGGCACATTATGTCGATTATACCACTGCATACTCACAAAATAAATTAGCTGTCTTTCTATAATTATCCAACCAAAACAATGGAAAATTGAAATTGGCCAACGCCGCAGGTGAGGAAGTATAAAAAACGAAGATTAATGATAAATAACCTCACCTGAGCCTTGCCACCCTCTCTTTCGAGAGGATACCTTTTTTATAATAAAGCAGCCCGTAAGCCGTGTTCTGTTTTAGATAATCATCTGTCTGGTATTGTGATTACTCACAATCTCTAGCGATTTTTTAGAAGTGGGCGGACACCTTTATAACCTTCAATTCAATCTTGCATTCGGTCGGGGTTTACTTAGCCGATACCTCTCGATACCGCTGGTGAAGCTCTTAACTCACCGTTGCACCATCGCTCGTACCTTTCGAAAAAAGCCGTTAGCAGTATATTTCCTGTAGCACTTTTCCACCGGCTCGCACCGTCCGGGCTTTCCCCGGCGACCTGTCCTTGAATGCACGGACTTTCCTCACACAAATTTTCTGCGCGCGATTATCCGACTGCTTTATTTAATTTTATTATATCACAAAATTTATTAAGTAGTGTTACAACATTTGTAAATTGTTTGTCTTTTTTACACGAATTAAATACAATAGTATTGGGAAAGTTTTGAGGGATTATTTATACTATGTTGAAAGATGCAATTAGAGAGAAAACTTTATCGCCGCAAGAAGTAAGGGCAATTCTTAATACTGATAATAAAGAAATCGTGGAATTGTGCAAATCTGCTTCTATCATGCCGAGAAAAAATAGCAAAGGTCATACTTACTTTTCTTATGATGAAGTAAAAAGTCTAAGAAAAGTACAAGCTCAGAAAAAGGGGATTAGCGTTCCTATGGTTCAGCAAGCTCAAAAACCGCCTACTGCTATTCAAAATATTTTAACTTCCTTACAGGAAATGGAAACTAAATTAAGCGACAAAATCGCCAAAGTTATTGACGAAAAACTCGAAGGGATGGACGAAGTCGTTGTCGAGCTTATCAGATGCAAAACAGATAACGAAACTCTTAGACAAAAAATCGTTGACCTGAATAAAGAAGTTTATCAGCTTAAAAATGATTTAAGTTCCTACAAACCTGTAGGATTAGGTCTTTACAGAAAGAAAACCGGTCACATTTGGGAATAATCTCCAATTACACGCCGGAGCAGCTACAAGAATAAGGAATTACTATAATGGCAGTTAAAGAAAAAGACAAAGAAACACTTTCACCTTCTGAAGAAAGAAACAAAGCATTAAAACTTGCTATCGAAAAAATAGAAAAAGACTTCGGGAAAGGTTCTATAATGAAACTTGGCGATAAGCCGACAGTCAATGTTGACGCCATTCCTACAGGTTCGCTTGCTCTTGATGTTGCTCTCGGTATCGGTGGAATTCCACGCGGTCGTATTATCGAAATTTACGGCCCTGAAAGTTCAGGTAAAACCACTCTCGCTCAACATATCGTTGCTGAATGTCAGAAAAAAGGCGGTATCGCTGCTTTCGTGGATGCAGAACACGCCCTTGACCCTGAATATGCAAGAAATTTAGGCGTTCAAATTGATGATTTGTTAATTTCTCAGCCTGATACTGGTGAACAAGCTCTTGATATTACTGAAGAATTGGTTCGCTCCGGAGCAGTTGATATCGTTGTCGTCGACTCAGCTGCCGCACTCGTCCCAAAAGCCGAAATCGAAGGTTCTATGGAAGATCAACAAATGGGACTTCAAGCTCGTTTGATGAGTAAAGCTTTAAGAAAACTTACCGGTATTATCGGAAAAACAAATACCACTGTTATTTTTATTAACCAATTGCGTATGAAAATCGGTGTTATGTACGGCAACCCTGAAACAACTACAGGCGGTAATGCTTTGAAATATTACGCTTCCGTTCGTATGGAAATTAAACGTACCGAAGGTGTTAAAGGGGATGACGGCGACGTAGGGAACCACGTTAGAGTTAAAGTCTTGAAAAATAAAGTTGCACCACCTTTCAGAACTGCTGAATTCGATATTATATTCGGAAAGGGTATTTGTAAAGTAGGAAATATTCTCGATGTTGCGGTTAATTTAGATATCGTTAAAAAAGCAGGCTCATGGTTCAGTTTTAACGAAGAAAAATTAGGACAAGGACGTGACAAAGCAAGAGATTTCTTAACACAAAATCCGGATATCCTTGCTCAGGTTGAAACTCTTGTCAGAGAAAAATTGGCTCAATAATAGATACAGTTATGATAACATTAGCACAATTTGTTCAAAAAAGACGCGATGATTTGGGACTGTCACCAAAAGGTTTGGCTATGAAATGCAATATTGATGTTGCTTTGATAGAGGAAATTGAGGCAGGGAAAGAACTTTTCCTTGCTGTAACTGTTCGCCAAAATCTTGCAAAAGGACTCAAATGCAGTCCTGATGAAATAAAAAAACTCGAAAAAGATTTTGATACTCATTTTCTTGCTGATAACAAAATTATTGACAGCTTAAAGGAATTAATTCTAAACGGAGCGGGCGGTTTAAAATGCCCTAAATGCGGTGCGCCGCTTGTCACAAGAGTAGCAAAAATGTACGATCTTGAAGATAATCTCGTTCTACATCCAAAAGCTCATTGTACAAAATGTGTATTTCAAATTCACTAAAATCCTATTATTCAGCTGCTGTTTTACTTTTAGGTCTACAAATCGCCTTGATACATATTATTAACAATAGTTTTAATATATTCTTTGACCGCAGGAGTGATAATTAAATCAGGTTCTTTCACCGTGAATTCATCTAAAACAACGATTGCATCACGATATTGACCTTTTTTCTCAAGCAAAAGCCCCCGCATAATCATGCTTAACGGGTTTTCATTTTCATAAGTTTGGCTAATTTTATTATCAATAATTCCTAGTGCTTTATAGCAATCAGCAAGATTTTGGTAATATTTAAAATTCAGCGTATAAAGTCCCAAAGCTCTTTCAAAACAATCTTGTGCTAAATCTGCAGCTCCGACTTTCATATAGCATTCCCCGAGATTATTGTAATAAACCGATGAAGCCTGAACAGTCGGACTAAGGCTTATCGCAATTTTAAATTCCTGGATTGCCGGATACCACCAGTAATCCTTCATATACATAAGCCCGAGGTTATTGTGTTCTGCAGCATTTTTTTCAGAGTCAATAACATAAGTTTCCGGCTTTTTGTATCCTGAAAACAAAATTGCACAAAATAATAAGGTTATTACGAAAATCTTTTTCATCATATTCTATATATAATTACAACAAATCAATTTCCAACCCTTCATAAGCAAGAATTGCCCTGTCAGAAATCGGTTTATACTGTTCTTGAATTAAATCAAGTTTATCGTCATCATATTCGGGATCGAAATGGAAAAATACCAATTTTTCGGCACCTGTTTGATTTTGACACTCAACTGCCATATCAAAAGTTGAATGCCCGTAGCCCTGTTTTGGAACGAGTGAATTAAGATAATCTTCTGTTGTGTACTGGGCGTCGTGAATTAAAAGATTACACCCTCTGGCAAAATTAGTCAGTTTTTTATCACCGCCAAGGTAGCTTTCTTTATCCGTTGCATAAACAAGCGTTTTACCCTTGTAAGAAATTTTGTAAATAAAAACACCTTCCTGCGGATGAGCATAAGAACGATAGCAAGTTATCAAATCATCCTCGTCTTCAACCTGCAAATCTTCTTCCTTTTCAATCCTTTTGATAATCGGAGCTTCACCATGACGGAGAATTATCCCCTCTGTTTCATTAATATCTCTAATATTAAGGTTACCGGCGATATCGCCCAAATCCAGCGGGAAAGATTTGCCAAACAGCAATCCTGCAAGTTCGTCAGAGAGAGTTTCGTTATAATTCACACTTCCAAAGACATTCAAAACAGTCGAAGGAATATGCAAAGGTCTAAAGAATGTAAAACCCTGAATATGGTCAAGGTGAATATGCGAAATTAATACAGTAGCCTTAACCGGAGTACGTTCTTCAGGTTTAATGCCGGAGGCAATATAGTCACGCAAAAGTTCATTACCAACGTCAATCAATCCCGTTCCTGCATCCAAAACTATTAAATGTCCGCCAACACGAACTTCCACACAAGATGTATTCCCGCCATACTTCAAAAATTCTTTCTTAGCCAGCGGATAACTTCCTCTTACACCTCTAAACTTAACTTTAAACTCGCTCATTTTTCAACCCTCAGTTTTTCTTTATTTCATAAATACCATTTCGGTCTTTTTCTTCACCCATATATACATTTGAACCGAATACAAGCAATTTTGCCAGTTTTTGAATATTCTTTTCTCCAGTTTCTCGCATTTCTATGTTAAAGACAACTTTTTTACGTTCATTACGCACAGTAACAATTCTAAAAGCGTTCGGATAAGATACCAGAGCAGGAGATGCCTCGTATTACACATTACCGTTCTGTGTAATCTTAGCCGCATGGTAATGACCGGCAAATACAGCTATCGGATTTTTATACTTTTCAATAATTCCCTGAACCTCTCCGGCATTAAGAAGTCTGTGACCGCTGCTTGGGAAAGGCTCAATAACCGGCACATGCATAAATATCAAAACAACATCTTTACCTGCTTCTTTCAATTGTTTATCCAGCCAAACAAGTTCTTCATCGGAAATTCTGCCGTTAGAAGTTACCCTGTCTGTTATAACTGAATCAAGAACGATTACCTTATAACCTTTGCGCGGTTCAAAAGAATAATACGGGGTTTTAAATTTAAAATTTTCATTATGATTCCCCACAATATCCAGATAAAGCTGTGTAGTCAAATAACCGCCCACACATCTGTCGTGATTGCCAAATGCCACATACCACGGAGCATTCAGCTTTTCCGCATAATTTAAAAAAGCACGCAGCTGTTTTTCGTAAGGAACATTTATCTGATCTCCGGTAAGCATAACAAAATTTAAATCAGGGATTGCATTAATCTGCTTAACTGCATCTTCAAGAAGCTTTGGAGATTCTCCGGTCATCTTAAAAGTCGTGTTCACTCCTGCGTCTGAAAAATGTACATCACTTAATTGAACAAATTTTAAATCAGAAGCACTATAACACTGTAATCCGTATATCATAATTCCTGAAAGCCCGAAAGTTATCAAGGCATTCATTAATTTAGAAAAAAAAGTCTCTTTCTTTTTACGCTTCTGCTTCATCTTAATTCATAGTTTCCCGCGGCGGTGCGCTTAATTTCATCTTAACTTCATTGTACTTATCTTTTAATAATTTATCATCATCAGAGAGTATGATTGCTTTATCTAAATTCAAAAGTGCATTATTATAATCCTGCAAGCCGTAATATGCCAGCCCGAGATATTTGTAAATATCAGAAGTCTGTATAGTTTCGGCTAAATTCCCTAAGATATCAACAGCCTGACGATACTGATTTTTCTTGCATAAAATAATTCCCTTGAGCAGTTTATACTCAACATCATCGTTAAGAGCAAGCGCAGTAACGATTTCAGTTTCAGCATCATTAAATCTGTTCATTTTCATATAAGCTTTTGCACGCAACGCATACCCGAAATCTTCCTGCTGGTTGTAATAAATAAACCTGGTGACAGGCGGAATAACCCCCTCATAATCACCCATTTCGTAACGGCACAAAGCAACCGCCAGATGAGCCTGTGTAAAATCAGGATTAGCCTGCAATGCCTGATTAAATGCTGCAATTGCAAGGTTATACTGTTTTGTTTCCCTGTAATATTCACCTAAAAAATTGTAATACAAAAAACCGCTCCCGTTTGAAGCATTTTTTATATGCGTAAGAGTTGCGGTCATATCACCGTTTTTCTTTGCATTCATTGCATTATCAAGGTGCTGATTAACCCTTGAAGCATACGATTTTTTAACAGGAGAAACAAATCTTTGAAGCATTTTTATATTATCTTTAACTTCCTGATTATTAGGCTCAATCAAAAGAACTCTGTTGAAATACGAAACAGCACCGCTATAATCACCCTGTACCGCATAATTCTTGGCAATATCAGCGTAATCTTCAGCCATTTCATTCCCGAATACACACGGAATTGAAATTAAAGAACAAATTAACATATATATAAATGCTCTACTCATAACTAAATTATATCATAAATTAAATTTAGAATAAATAAAATGAGAATATAATCAGCACAGACACCAGTTTACAACATCAAGACTTAAATTTTTATATATAAAGACTATCTGCATTGCGACGATTTATCTTGGAACGGAAAAAGTAAATGTAAATAAAAAAGCTCCTATTTAAGGAGCTTTTTCTTATACATTCATTGCCTTTAAAATATCCGTCAAGTCAGATGATGTCTTTTTAACATCCGCAATGGAATATTTTATAGCATTATCAGGGTCTTTTAAGCCGTTTCCTGTTAATATACAAACGATTTTTGAACCCGCTTTTATTTTGTCCTTAACCTTAATTAACCCTGCAACAGATGCAGCACTTGCAGGCTCTGCAAGAACTCCCTCGCAAGAGGCAATAAGTTTGTATGCCTTAACGATTTCGTCATCAGTTACAAAATTAATCATACCGTTACTCTCATCTCGTGCAGCTTCTGCCATATGCCCGCATGCAGGGTTACCGATACGGATAGCTGTTGCCAAAGTTTCAGGATGAAGAATTCTTTCACCCTTAACAATTGCCGCCGCGCCCTCGGCTTCAAATCCCATCATCTTAGGTAATTCAGAAATTTTGCCTGCTTCATACCATTCTTTGTAACCTTTCCAGTAAGCGGTGATATTTCCTGCATTTCCAACAGGTATAAAATGGTAGTCAGGAGCTTGTCCCAATGCATTTATAATTTCAAATGCACCAGTTTTTTGACCCTCAATTCTGTATGGATTAACTGAATTCACAAGAGTAATCGGATATTTATCAGCAATTGCACGTACAGCTTCCAGTGCCTGATCAAAGTTCCCGTTTATAGCTATAATTTCCGCCCCGTACATCATAGCTTGAGAAAGCTTTCCGAGAGCAATATAGCCATCAGGGATTAAAACAAAAGTTCTCATGCCGGCTTTTGCACCATAAGCCGCCGCAGACGCCGAGGTATTTCCTGTCGACGCACAAATAATCGCACCTGAGCCTGCTTCTTTAGCCTTAGAAACTGCCATTGTCATACCGCGGTCTTTAAAACTTCCGGTAGGGTTACATCCCTCAAATTTCAAATAAATCTCGGCATCAAGACCTATTTTTTTAGCAAGATTGTCCGCCTTAATCAATGGAGTATTACCTTCATTAAGAGTAATAACAGGAGTTTTGTCCGATACAGGCAAATACTCTCTAAACGTATTAATTAATCCTTGATAGTACATAAAATTTTCCCTCTTACTTAACTCTAATATAGGTTAATCATAACACAAAAATAATATTCAAGTAAACGGGAAAAAGATTAATAATATTGCCGTTATTTGTATTTTATAGTAGAATAATCTTCGGGTAAGTTTCCACAACCTCCGTGACACACGCAATTACGAAGAAATTGGTCAAAGGAGGTGATAAAATGAGAAAAGAGATAATAAAAAATGCCCTATCTCTAGTAGGACATTTTCTACAAATTATTTCGATATTCTTATAGGAAACGAAGAAAGCTCCGAAGGTCTAGCCACCTTTGGGGCTTTTCCCTATATATTTATTTTAACATATTTTTTTTGTTTTTCAAGAGCAATAAATAAGTACAAATTTACTAAGCCGCCGCAACAAATTAAATCTGAACTCTAATAAGACTATTAACTTTATTGATATATTCGTCTTTTTCAAAAGTTTCGATAGCTTTTTGCATATCTTTTTCCCTGCAAAGTTCAGTTATAACAGTAATATCAGCTGTATTATCCTCTGACACTCCGCGCTGAACAATACTTGCAAGACTTATGTTATTATCTTCACAAATTTTGCCGATTTTACCAATAACGCCCTTGTTATTTTTCGCATTAATTGACAGGTAATACTTGTTTTCCGTATCAAGAATATTAACCGGTATTGCATCTTCAGAGTGCTTACA
>USHE01000072.1 GCA_900554385.1 uncultured bacterium
GTTAAAGTATTTGTTTGCGACTTCTATAATGTCTGATTCTGTTACTGAATTAATCAGTTTTTCGTATTCATCTGTAAAATTGTATCCGGCTCCTATTGTTTCAAACCAGCCAACTGTGGCGGCTTTATCCAGATTTGTTTCCTGTGAGAGTATGAAATGACCGATAAGTTTTTCTTTTGCTTCTTCCAATTCTTTTGTGCCGACAAATTCTGTTTTTAGTTTATTAATTTCAGCCATCAGCATATTTTTTGATTTTTCAAGTGTTTGCGGATTTGTTCCTATGTAAACCATAAACGCTCCTTTTAGTGCATTTGCAGAATAGCTAGAGCCTAACTGGTATGCTAATCCATGCTGATCTCTGAGGTTTTTGAATAATCTTGAACTCATACCTGTACCAAGGAGTGAATCTATTACTTGTAATGTTGCAAAGTCTTTTTTGTTATTAATCCCTGCGGTTTGCCAGCCAAGGAAAATCCAGTCAGTATTTGTGTCAGGAGCTTCTTTTATGGATTCTTTTGAGGTCTTTATTGGTGTTATTTCCTTAATATGAGGAGTGAATGCAAATTTGTCCTTGTCTGTGGATTTGAACATTGATGAAAATGCTTTAATGGTTTTGTCTTTGTCAACATTCCCGTTGATTGATACGACAATATTTTGCGGTGCAAAAATTTTGTTGTAATAGGTTATGATATCTTCCCGCGAAATTGTTGGAATATTTTTTTCAAATTCGTGTGTTGAATTTGAGTAAGGCGTATTTTCAAAAATAAGATGTTTATATTCTTCAATTGCAACTTGCAGTGGAATATCTCGGGTTTGTTTGATTGAGTTAAGTTTATCATTTTTCACTTTTTCGATTTCGTAATCGCTGAAAGTTGCATTATTAATTATTTCATTTAAAAGCGAAAGCGTTTTATCGTATTCATTTTTTGTTGTAAGAACTGTTACGGAAAAAGCGTCTGAACGGACAGACGGAGCAATTTTAATCCCGTTGTCTTCCAGTATTTCTGCAAGTTCAAGGTGAGAATATTTTTTAGTACCTTTTAACATTGTAGATGCGGTAAGGCTGGAAATTCCGTATTTGGGTTGAAGAAAATTTCCGCCTTTTGCAAAAATATTAATTGCAATTATTTCGTTTGAGGTATTTGGGGTTAGAAGGATTGTCGTGCCATTGGAAAGCTCGTATTTCTGAGTTGTTTTGTTTTCACTGACAAGTTTATGGCTTATCGTAGGAGATGTTTTATTTGCAATTTCTTTTTCTTTAGAGGCTTCCGGCAGCACTATAGATACAGCGGATTTGTTAATCCCGAGATATTTGTTTGCGACTCGTTTTACATCTTCAGGAGTAACTTTTTTTATGTTTTCTACATAATTATCATATATCTGAATATCGTTTCCGGTTACCATAATATAGCCGATTTCCTGAGCGATATTAGATATGGATTCTCTTTCGTAGTAGGTATTACGTTCAATTATGTTTTTGGCAAGGTTTACCTGTTCTGAGGTTACTCCGTCTTTTTTAACCTGTTTTATTATGTCAAAAATGTTTTTTTCAAGTTTTTGAAGTTTATCAGGTGTAAAGTTTGCAGAAATATAGAAGATTCCATCGTCTTTAAATCCTGCATTTGATGCTGAAATTGAATATGCTAATTGTAATTTGTCTTTTATTTCCTGATAAAACAAAGAGGAACGTCCTTCTCCGAGTATTGTTGCCAGTACATCGAGAGCGTAGCCGTCATTGTCGTTAATTGGAACACTTCTAAAACCAATCAGCATATAGCCTGATTGAGCAGGAAGATATTGAATTTTCTTAGCTTGTTCAGTTAATTGTTTTTCTTTCGGATAGTTTACTTTTGGTGCTTTTTGAGGATTCCCGTTGAAATTCTGTTTTACTTTTGCAAGTGCTTCTTCTGCATTAACATCGCCTACTATAACAGTTACCATATTGGCAGGGGAATACCAGGTGTTATAAAAGTTAAGAATTTCATCTCTTGGAATAGTTTCGATGATTTTTTTTGTACCGATAACTTTTCTCTTGTAAGGATGGGTTGTGTATAACATACTTACAAGATTATCGTATACAACGTGGTCCGGAGAGTTTTCGTCTTTAGAAATTTCTTCCAGAACAACTTTTCTTTCTTTTTCAAGTTCTTTTCTTGGAATAAGCGGGTTCATCAGCATATCTGCGTGAAGTTCAAGTGCTTCATTAAAATATTTTGACGGGATTGTGATATAGTAATGCGTAAAATCCTTGCTTGTTGCCGCATTTGTGATAGCCCCTTTAGTTTCAAGCAATTTGTCGAATTCTCCTGGTTCGTGATTTTTTGAGCCTTTAAAGAACAAGTGTTCCAAAAAATGTGCCGTCCCGTTATTTTTATCGTTTTCATTAATAGAGCCGGTTTTAATCCAGGTATCCATAGTCACTATTGGATTAGTTTTTACTTTTTTAATAATAACAGTTTGACCATTGTCCAGAGTGTAAACACTTTCTGCTGCAAAAACAAATGAGCCTGCGAATAATACGGCTAAAGTTATAAATATTTTCTTCATAATATCCCCTCTTAAAATAATAATACTCTATAGATACATATTACTATAAATTTTATTTTAATAAAATAGTCCGGTGAGAGAATTGAAATCTTGTAAAGCATTTTTATTAGTGGTAACCTATCAGTGTACACAGTTAAGGGGATCCACCCTGAGTGCTTCTTCCGAATGTTGTCGGTTGAGGCGGAAAGGATAGAAAAATGGAAAAAAACAAAGAAACTTTAGGAGTATTAAGACACTCCACATCTCACATTATGGCACAGGCTGTTCAGAAGCTCTTTCCTTCGGCAAAGTTGGCTATCGGACCTTCTACGGACACCGGTTTTTATTACGATTTTGATTTGACTGATGGGCATGCTTTTACTGAAGATGACCTTAAAAAAATCGAAGATGAGATGAAAAACATCATTAAACAAAACCTTACTTTTGAGAGATATGAGGTTAAGGATGTTGATGCGAAAATTGCCGAATTTAAAAAAGATGGTGAAATTTACAAAGCAGAATTGCTGGAAGAACACAGAAATGACAAACCAACTCTGTTCTTGTCGAAAGATAAAGACGGAAATGTTTTGTTTAACGACCTTTGTGCAGGACCTCATATTCCAAACACTTCTTATATCAAAGGTAATGCAATTAAATTATTAAAAGTTGCAGGTGCTTATTGGCGCGGCAACGAAAAAAATAAAATGCTTCAAAGAATTTATGCAACAGTATTCTGGACAAAGGAAGATTTGGCTGATTATTTGAATTTCCTTGAAGAAGCTGAAAAACGTGACCACCGTAAACTTGGTGCAAAACTCGATTTGTTCTCAACAAGAGAAGAATTAGGCGGAGGGCTTGTTCTATGGCATCCTAATCTTGCTGTTGTTCGTGAAGAAATTGAAAATTACTGGAGAACTGAACACAGAAAACGCGGTTACGTTATTGTTAATTCTCCGCATATCGCAAAATCTAAGTTGTGGGAAATTTCCGGTCACGCTGACCACTATAGAGAAAATATGTTCTTTATTCAAAAAGATGAAGACAGCGATGATCAATTTATTTTGAAACCAATGAATTGTCCTTTCCACATCTTGATTTATCAGGCAAACAGACATTCCTATCGTTCGCTGCCGCTTCGTATGGCTGAACTTGGTACTGTTTACAGAAAAGAAAAATCAGGGGCTTTATCCGGTTTAACCCGCGTACAAGGTTTTACTCAAGATGATGCTCACGTTTTTTGTACTCCGGAACAGCTTGTTGATGAAATTAACGAAATTATTGATTTTGTTGCGGATACAATGGCAATGTTCAATATGAAGTTTGAAGTTGAACTTTCTACACGCCCTGAAAGCTTTGTAGGTGAAATTGAAAACTGGAACAGAGCAGAAGCAGGCTTGAAAGAAGCTATGGACAGACGCGGTATGTCTTACGAAATTAATGAAGGCGACGGTGCTTTCTATGGTCCGAAAATTGACTTTAAAGTGAAAGACGCAATCGGCAGAACTTGGCAGTGTGCTACAATTCAGTTAGACTTTAACCTTCCTGAAAGATTTGATATCAAATATCAGGACAAAGACGGTCAAATGAAAACACCTGTTATGCTTCACCGTGTAATTTTCGGTTCTATGGAACGTTTCCATGGTATTTTGATTGAACACTATGCAGGCGCATTCCCGACTTGGTTAGCTCCAACTCAAGTTGCAATTGTTCCTATTTCAAACGAAAAACACGCAGACTTTGCAGAAGAAGTTTACAAAAAAATGCGTGCAGCAGGCATAAGAGCAAAACTTGATGATCGTTCTGAAAGTATGAATTACAAAATCAGAGAAAGTTTGCAAGATAAGAAAATACCTTATGTCTGCGTAATTGGAGATAAGGAAATTGAAGCAAACTCTGTTGCGGTTCGTGCAAGAGGAATTGGACAGGTTGGTACAATGGGTGTTGATGAATTTATTTCTAAAGTAGAAGAAGAAATTCACGCTCGCCGTGCAGACTCTTTTGCAAAGGAGCTTGCTAAAGCGTAAATCCATTTTGTACTTATGAGCGAATAACGTATATAAAAACAGACTGTTTCGGCAGTCTGTTTTTTAATTCTTTTGTTTTGGAATGTATAATATTTTGTAATCTAAGGCTTCCAGTATAATCTCAAATTCTTTCAATGTAATGGTATTGTTCTTTAATTTTTGTGACAAATTCTGAATTGAAAAATTTTTCCCTTTTTTTTCTGCAATAACCCGTGCAAGCTGAGTTAGAGTCATATCTTTGTCTATTAATAGTTTTCTAATATCGTTACAAATACTCATTATACAAGAATACATCAAGTTTTAATCATATTGACAATTTTAAATATATAATTTATATTTAAATATATAATTTAAAATGTAAGGAAGTTGAAATATGGCAATTTTTAAAAATTTATCTGGTTGCAACAGAAGATGTTTGGCGTTTACGTTAGCAGAAGTTTTGATAACTCTTGGAATTATCGGGGTAGTGGCTTCAATGACGCTACCAACGGTTGTTCAAAAGTACAGAAATCAGGTTGTCGAAACTCGGTTAAAGAAATTTTACACCGTTTTTAATCAAGCAATACGCTTAGCTGAGGTTGAGTATGGCGATAAAAAGGATTGGTATATTGATGCAAGCGGAGTTGAGTTGGACGAAGACGGCAACCCTATCTTAAGCACTTCAAGAATTGACCAATGGTTTAGTAAATATTTATCAAGTTTTATTGTAATAAAAAGGAAATCAGATACGCGTGGGCGGCTTTTGTATTATCTTCCGGACGGCAGTGCTTTTCAACTGGGAACTTCTGGGAATGCTTCTTTAAGAGATATCTATTTTTATCCGGGTAATCCTGATAAGTGCCAAGGTGATGCTGCCGATACTGTTGGCAGATGTGTATGGACGTTTGAATATCGACCTGTAGCATCAAGTGATATTAGATGGAAGTATGGATATAACAAAGGTCTTGAATCTTTTTTTTATAGTTGGGATGGTAGTGACAGTATGTTGAAATCTGATCGGGAGAGAGGTTGTTATGTTAATTCTGAATTAAAATCTTTTTGTTCAAGAATTATACAAATGAATAATTGGAAAATTCCAAAAGATTATCCATATAACGTTTATTATTGATTTTTATATTAAGTTATCCAAAAAGTAATCATAAATCTGTCGTGCAACAGATTCTGTTTTTGTTTTAGATGTATTATTTGCGTAGTTGTTTGAATTTTGGAAAAATTTCATATCATCTTTCAAGAGGTTTATCTTTTCTATGCGGTAAGCATCTTTTTGAGCAGTTGGCAGGGTTTTTAAATCTTCATGCGCATATACAGCTACTCTAAACCTATCATATAACGAGTCTAAAATCTCATTTCTTGCATTTTCGGATTTGAATAGTGCCGGCTCGTTTATGTTACTGATTTCTTTCAAAATTACTGCCAATTTTTTTCGATTTTCCGGCGGAACGTTGGAGAATTCTGAAAGCGGAGATGTTGATGTCTTAAGTTCATTTTCTGCAAACTCAAGGATTGCGAACCTTTCATCTTCTGGGTTGTCGGCAACAAGTTTTACCAGTTTTTTTATAAAATGTTTATCAGGTTTTTGACCGTTTTCGTTATTCTCAACTGTCAAAACCTCTTGTAATACATTCGGCTGTTCGGATGTGTTTTTGTTTTTGCGTAAATCTGAGATAATTTCAGAGATATCGTCTTCTGCAAATTTGCGGCAGCGTCCTTCGCGAACTTTTCTCAAAAGATGTATGCATTCTTCTTCTATATAATTCTGACCTTTTGCGAGAGAGCCAAAAGCTATATTAAGTCCTTTTGTGTTATAAATAGACGTTTGTACCTGCTTATCGGCATTGCAAGCAGTTTGTTTATTTGCCGGCTGCCGAGAGTAGTATCGTTGTTGTATAGGATGTGATTGTATATTTTGTATCATAGCTATGCCTCTTTTTCAGATATAAGAGATGTGAAAGTCAACTATTGCTTTATTTAGATAGTTTTATTTACAAATATTAATAAAGCGGTCATGCTAGACCGCTTTATCTTATTTGTTGTCTTTGTTATCCGTTTTTTCGGAGGAAGTAAATGTATCTTTTTTAGGTGATCTGACTAATTTGTCGGGGGATTTTTCCATATAAGAAGTTTTGTCTTTTTTTACTCTTGATGTTTCCCCGATTTGGCTGTCTTTTTTCAGCCCCAGTTTAATCATAATATCTGTAGCCATATTTTCCTCCCTTATTTTATGGTTAGACAAGATTTATAGATTTATGTTTATTATATATTTCATTGATTAAAATATCAAGTTTTTCATAATCTTCTTTTTTAGGTTTTCCTTTAACCAGTACGGGTTCTATTGTATCAACTTTTAAGCCGGAAAGCATCTGCCCGAGTGGACCGAAAAGATTACCGCCCCATCCGTAAGAGCCTACAAATGTTGCAAATTTTGCTTTTGGTTTAAGGATGTTTGCAAGGTATGCAACGTTAACTGTCATCGGGTGAGGACCGCCAAGAACCATAGAGCTTCCAAGAACGATAGTTGTCGCATCTACTAAGCCCATTGCCAAATCGCCAAGGTCGCCTGTTACGATATCAAAAACCTGAGTTTCTATTCCTTTTTTATTCAGGTTTTGAGCAACATATTCAATCATTTCTTCTGTGCTGTTGTACATTGAAACGTAAGGCAGAAGCACAAGGTTTTTGCCTTCATCTGCAGTCCATTTTTCGTATAAATCTAAAATGAAATCAGGGTTTTTATAAATTGGACCGTGGCTTGGCAAAATCATATCAGGTTTCATTTCCTGAATTTGTTTTGTATATTTTTTGCAAAGATGTCTGAATGGCATCATAATTTCAGCGTAATAACGTTTTGCGCTATGTTCAACCTCGCAGTTATCAGGGCAGAACATATCATCAAAAGTGTAGTGTGCGCCGAGAAAATCACAAGTACAAAGGAGATTATCTTCAACGATATGCGTAAACATTGTATCAGGCCAGTGAACCCCCGGTGCGGTAATGAATTTTAACGTTTTATCACCAAGAGAGAGTTCATCATTATTTTTTATAACCTGAATTTTATTTTCCGGAACAAGTAGCATTTCCATAATGTTGCCTTTGCAAATTGCATTAGTCACGACAACAGCTTCTGGATATTTTTCCAGCAATTTCGGAATAGTACCGGTGTGATCTTGTTCTCCGTGGTTTGCAATAATGTAATCAACTCGGGTAACTCCGTTTTCATCCAAGTTATTCAAATATTCTTCAGATTTTGGAGGGTACATTGTATCGATAATCGCAACTTTTTCACTGCCTTTTACCAGATAAGAGTTGTAAGTTGTTCCGTGTTCAAGAGGGATGAGTTCATCAAAAATTCTTCTGTCACGGTCATTTAAACCGCAGTAAAAAACGTTATTTTTAATTTCGCGAAATTTCATAACTTTCTCCTTATTGGTTAACTAAGTATTTTCAGCATAGTCTATTCTTAAAAAATGTATTAATAAAATATTTTGCCTTTTAATTTTATCATAAAAAAGCGGCTTTGCAAGTGGAGGAAAGCCGCTATATATGTGTTTTTGGTGATTAACCTTCATATTTTTCAAACATATCTTTACCAACTTGGCAAAGCGGGCATGCGTAATCTTCCGGTAAGTTTTCGAAAGCTACGTTGTCATTTTCAGCGGGATCGTAGATGTATCCGCATACTGTGCATTGAAATTTTTCCATAATTTTCTCCTTTACTTGTTGCAGTCTTTACAAATTCCGTGGAACACTATATCTGAACCTTTTATTGTAAAACCTGTTTCTTCTTGTGCTTTTTCCACCAGATCAGGTGCGACATTCGCACTAATGTCGAATACTTTTTTACATTTATCGCATATAAAATGGTAATGTTTATGCGTATTATGGTCAAAGTGCGAGGATGATTCCAATCCGTCTATTTTTTTGATTATTCCGTTTTCTGCCAACTGGTTAAGATTTCTGTATAATGTCGCGAGGCTTATTGTGGAATTTTCCTTTTTTAATATATCATAAAGATATTCTGCTGTCGGGTGTACGACATTATTTTTCAGAGTATCCAGAATTTTTAATCTTTGTTTTGAATAATTCATGATGTAACCTAAAGTGATAACAATTCTTATTTTAGCTGTAAAGTATTATGGTGTCAATATTATAATAATATTACAATTAAGTAATATTAAGTATTACTCAGGGCAATTTTTGTATGCGTTTTGTTTTCTTTAATGTATGGTAAGTGTACAAAATAATTCTGTAAATAATACGGTACATACTTCTGCGGCAGGAGGCGGTTTGCATATTGGAGTTGTAAACCCGCCCGATAAGTTTCAGAAGGTCGTCTTGTATTCAGATGCGGAAGCAACCAAACAGTTTAAACAGCTTAATCGTGATATTTATGCAAAGCAGAAGCAAGTAAGTTTTGAAGAAACAAAGAAAACTCCAAAGTCTGTATTTTATATAGTTGGAGCCGGAATTTTAGCTACATTAGGTGTAGTTTGGCGTTGTGTTAGAAAAAAGAAAGTTTGATTATAAAAACTATAGTCTTGAAATTTTCTAAAAAATAATTTAAAATAGAGATAAACAAGCGTGGAATTAGAAAG
>USHE01000073.1 GCA_900554385.1 uncultured bacterium
CGCTAACGGTCTAGGAAGTAGTTGTGCAATCGAACAGGATAGCGGCAGATGCTTTGGCGCACCGTTCACCCCAAAACCTGTAACAAAAGCGGAATGCGAAGCCCAAAAAGACGAATTAGGAATAAAAGCCTGCTACTATGAATCAGACTATTGGGCAGGCGCGGTAAAACAATGCGGAGGAGTAAATAATCTACCTACAATGGCGGATTTAGGCAAGATAGCTAGTGCAATCTACGAAGGCAACCCAACAATAGGTGCATATACTGATGTAGGCAACCTAACCTACAAACCCGGAACCGCAACTTCTCTCGGACTTCCAGAACCCCGCTTCCTGTTGTGGTCTGGTGATGAGAACTCCAGAAGCAGCGCATGCGGCAGGAACTTCTCCCCGACGAACTCGAGCTGGGGCTACGGCACCAGCCGCTCCCGCAGCACCATTCAGGCTGTGTGTTTGGGTGATTAGTTAAGCTTATAAAAAGAGGCGCAGTGCTTTTATGCACTGCGCCTTCTCTTAACCGGATACAATCGGCTTTTCTCCGGCTTCTTCATATCCTGCCGCTCGTTTACCGTGAACCTAAGGCCGACCTCGTTCACCACCGATATTTTTCGGATTTCCCTGAACATATCCCAGGTGGATTCGGCTGTTGGAGTATGAAGAATTTTTGTGCCTGTATTACCCCCTGTGACGGGATTACAACGGCATTACTGTATTAGTCTTCATCATTTATTTTTATTACTTTTTGGGTGTTGGTTTCAATTTGCTGTTTTGGAATGGTTATTGTTAAAATTCCGTCTTTATATTTTGCTTTTGCATCGTCAATTTTTACAGGCTGGTCAAATGAGATTGTCCTTACGTACTTGCCGTAACGGAATTCACTTGTATGGTATCGCTCGTTTTGAGCTTTTTCTTTCTTTTCTTCTTTTTCTTCGTGGGTTTCTGCGGTTATTGTCATGAAATCATTGTCTAATTCAATATGGATGTTATCTTTTTTGATACCTGGAAGTTGAACTTTTACTTTGTAATTTTCGTCATTTTGTTTTACTTCTATAGCAGGTCGCCAGACAGATGTCTTTTTTATGTTAAGAGGATTAGCGAACGCATTTGTCAGGAAGGTATCTCTTAGAAAATTATTCAATTCCTGATGTATGCTGTCGAAATATAATTCCGGTTCTCTAATCATTATCTCGTTTTTCATTCAGGTACTCCTTTCTTATACTTGAAGATTACTGTTTTTTTGAAGGGTTTTCATTCAACGAAAGTGCTATTATTTTGGTTTATTAAATTAGACTTTAGAGTAATGGTATTAATTTTTCCTGTGCGAAATAATCATGCAAAAGGAGAAAATTATGGCCGTAAATATGATTGTGTTTGAGTATCGTGAGAACGAGAAGGAATTTTTTGAGCAAAATACTTTTGATAATTTTAATATAATTTTTTATGAAGAATGCCTTAACGAAGAATTTGTAAAAACTTTACCGCAGGATGTGCTTGATAATGCGAATGTCATAAGCGTTTTCATAAAATCAGAGGTGACAAATGAAGTTATTAATTCTTTCAAGAATTTACGTATAATTTCTACTCGTTCAACAGGTTACGACCATATATGCTTAAACAGTGCAAGAGAACGTAATATTGCAGTGGTTAACGTTGAAAATTACGGTGAAACATCTGTTGCTCAATATACTATGGGGCTTGTGATTGCGCTTGTAAGACAAATTATTCCCGCATCTTTGTATTTAAAAAACATTCCTCATCAGGAGAATAATTTTACGGGGAGGGATTTATCAAAACTTACGTTTGGTGTAATCGGAACAGGTGCAATCGGTGCTGCTGTTTGCAGAGCAGCTAAATGTTTTAATATGAATATTGTTGCTTATGATTTGACTGAACGCAGGGAACTTGCAGAAGAATTGAATTTGCAGTACTTGGTATTTGATGATTTGTTAAGAAATTCGGATGTTATTTCACTGCATATTCCTTATACCGGAAATAACTATCACATGATTGGTAAAGAACAGTTTGAAATGATGAAAGACGGCGCGATGTTTATTAATACTTCCAGAGGTGATATAGTGGACTTACCTGCGATGTATGAATTTATTGAAAACAAAAAGCTCGGCGGTGCTGCGTTGGATGTTCTTGCGTGTGAAAGTATAAATTTCGGGTGTAAAAATCTTGCTCAAAAAATGAATTCTGTACCTATGGATTGTCTTAATGAGGCAGTTTATGTCGAAAAACTTGAAAAGTTCAGCAACGTAATAATTACTCCGCATATTGCCTACGATACGCAGGATTCAATTGATTATATTCTGGACAGGACAATGCGTTCTGTTATGGATATTATACGCGGCGGGAAAATGAGCCGAATTGTTTGAGTTGTGGTATAATTCCTTTATGAAAATAGGATTTTTACCAATAGATAACAGACCTGTGTGCTATACTCTCCCGAAGCAAATCGCAGAAATTGATGCGGATATAGAATTTTTTATTCCTGATAGAGGTTTGCTTGGAGATTTAACAAAGTACGCTGATATTCACGGAATTTTCAAGTGGCTTGAAGAATTGCCTGAAGTGGATGCATTGGTGATTTCTCTTGATACTGCAGCGTATGGGGGGTTGATTTCTTCCCGCCGCTGTCCCGAAACTTTTGAACAGATTAAGGAGCGTATTGAAAAATTAAAAGAAATTTTAAAAAGCAAGAATGCTAAAATCTACGCGTTTTCCAGTATAATGCGAATTTCCAACAATAATATTAATGAAGAAGAAAAAGAATACTGGAACAGATGGGGAAAAAGGATTTTTGATTATTCCTACCAGACTCATAAGCTTGGCTGTGAAAGCTGTATTACTAATATTATTCCTACAGAAATTCTTGATGATTATCTCGCAACCAGAAAAAGAAATTTCGAAATAAATAAAATATATCTGGAATGGCAAAAGGAAGGTCTTTTTGATGTTCTGGTTTTTTCAAAAGATGATTGCGCAGAGTACGGATTTAACGTACAGGAGGCGCAAATTCTTGAAAAGCTCGACGGTTTTGTAAAAACCGGTGCGGATGAAATCCCTCTTACATTGCTTGCACGTGCTGTTGGCGGAGATGTTTCTGTTTTCCCTATGTTTACAGAACCGAATGAAAAGCACCTTATTTCTAACTATGAGGATGTTTCTATTGAAAAATCCGTAAGCGGGCAGTTGGAACTTGCAGGATGTAAGATTGCAGAAAATCCTGATATTTTACTATATGTTAATAATTTTATCAATGCACAGGGCGAAATCGTTATGAAACGTGGTACAGGTCCGTTTGATGGGGAGTTTTATAAGCCGGACGGAAATTACATGGCTGCGGATGTAAGGTTTGCGAACGGGGCGGATAATGCGTTTGTGGAAAAACTTTTGAGGGCTGGCATGGACGATAGCTTTTACGGTTTTTCTGCGTGGAATACTTCGGCAAATTCTCTGGGGAGTTTAATCTGCGGAGCAAAAGTAAAGTTTCTCGCTGAAAAATATAACGATATGGCATTTAAACGTTTGCAGGCTGTAAGATTCCTTGATGACTGGGCTTATCAGGCTAATGTCCGCCAGATGTTATCTTCTCTAGATGTAGAAAAACTTACACAGCTTATGAAACCTTTTGAGAAACGTGTTTCGGAATTTTTGGATATTGAGATTAATGTTCGATATTCTTTCCCATGGAACAGATTGTTTGAGGTAGAAGTTGAATTTATTTGATATTATACTTCTTGCGGTTGCTTTGGGCATCGATTGTCTTGTTGTTTCGTTTTCGCAAGGTTTAATCTTTACGGCGGGCAGGATGAAAAATTCTCTCATTCTCGCACTGACGATGGGCATATTTCAGGGGGTTATGCCTGTTTTTGGTTATTTTGGTGCAGGGGCTGTAAGTGCTTATGTCCAAAACTTCGCACATTGGCTGGTCTTTGTCATTTTCTTAATTCTTGGCTTGAAATTTATTATCGAAGCTTTTCAAACAAAAGAAGAAACCCTATGCTGTATAGGAATCAGGTGTTTGATTTCGCTGGGAATTGCAACAAGTATCGATGCATTAGCGGCCGGAGTAAGTATTAACCTTACAGGTACAAAACTCTTAATTCCTGCTTTAATAATCGGAATTGTTTCATTTGTCATGTCTTTGGGCGGTTTTTGGTTCGGAAATTGTTTTAAAAAATTGCCGTCACAAGTGCTGGAAATATTTGGCGGGATAATTTTAATCGGGCTTGCGGTTAAAGCTGTCGTTTAAAAAACAAGCAGATACATGGTTTTGTCCTGCCGTGTATTCAGGCGGAACTTTTTCCGTACATATTTCCATGCAATTTTTACATCTGGGGTGAAATTTACATCCCTCGATAATCTGTTGGATAGAAGGCGGTTGACCTGTGATTGTGTCGAGAGTTTTATTTCGGTTAGCAGGAATAGAATTTAAAAGTGCAAGGGAATACGGATGATTTGGATGTTCAAAAAATTCTTTTGCGGGTGCGCTTTCAACAATTCTGCCAGAATACATAACTGCAACTTTATCAGCATGTTCTCTTACCAGTGCTAAATCGTGGGTTATTAAAAGAATTGCAGTATGGCGGTCATTTTTAATTTGTTCAAGAAGATTCATAATCTGTGCCTGAATTGTTACATCCAGTGCCGTTGTCGGTTCATCCGCAATAAGTATTTCAGCATTGCAGGCAAGTGCCATTGCGATGATTGCTCTCTGTTTCATCCCACCTGAAAATTCATGCGGATAACTTTTTAAACGTTTTTCGGCTTCAGGGATTTGAACTTCCTCAAAAGCTTCAACGGCTTTTTTCCATGCGGCTTTCCCTTTTAGGTGTTGATGGATTTTTATAACTTCCAAAAGCTGTTCACCTACGGTAAAAAGCGGGTTTAAGGATGTCATGGGGTCTTGCGGAATTAATGCAATTTTAGCCCCTCTGATTTTCTGAATTTCTTTGCATGTTTGGTTTAATAAATTTTGTCCGTTAAAAAAAATTTTACCAGATGTGATTACGGCTGTTTTCGGTAATAATTGCATTACACTCATTGCACTAAGCGTTTTGCCGCACCCTGATTCACCAACAAGCGCAAGCATTTCACCTTTTTTAATAGAAAACGATACATTCTGTAATGCCTGATAAAATCCGTTTTCACAATTAAATCCCAAGTTTAAATTTTCAACATCCAATATTTTCATAAATGAATTATACAATATTTTTATAGAAAATGTATAACCAATTAGAGTAAGAAATGTAAATATTTGTCTGAAAAATTTTTCTGACAAGGAACGTGAGCGAAAATTTGAAGTAGCCTTTGAAAAGGTGAGCTTCGCACGGCTCGCGGAGACAAGGACTCCACTTTTTGATTAAGTATCAAAAAGAAGTAGGAAAGGCGATACTAGATTAAATCTTTTATGCCAAAAGGTATAGATTTTATATTATTTTTCAGCCAAAACCCTTCTTGTTTCTCAAATTCCTTACCTATAATATAGTAAGTAGAACCTGACCCCGACATTATTGAGTCAGGATATTTGGATTTTATGGCTTGTAATTCGCTATAATCATCTATCACTGCCCATTCCAAATCATTAACAAAGCATTCACGTCCGGTTTTTTCTTTTTGTGAAAATTTTGTGTAAGCCTCTTTTGCACTTATTCCTAAGTTTTTAGGCTTAATAAGTGACAAAGAAAATTCTTTATATGGTAATTTTTCTAAAATTTCTCCCCTGCCTGTTGTCATTTGGCGTCCGCCCTCAAGGCAGAAATTTAAGTCAGATCCCAACTGTGCGCATAGTTCGTGGAGTTCTTTCTTATTAAGCGGCTCTTTGAATATTTTATTTAGTCCATATAAAGTTCCTGCAGCATCAGTGCTTCCACCTGCCAGACCTGCGGCTACAGGAATGTTTTTTTCTATAAAAATATCTATTTTTTGAGGAGAAAGATTTGTACGTTCTATAAATAGCATTGCAGCTTTATGAACTAAATTCTTTTCATTGTAAGGAATTTCTTTGCTAGTGCCGGAAAGGTTTATTTCAAATTTGTCCGATGGGATTGTCGATATCGTTAGATAATCATAAAGGCTGATTGTCTGCATTATGCTTTTTATGTTATGAAATCCGTCAGGGCGTTTTCCTGTAACTTTAAGTGTAAGATTAATTTTTGCAGGGCATTGTATTTTAATTGTATTCATTATTTTACTCCTTGAGAATACCCTTCCTCAAGGGGAGGGTATTTCTTGAAACATTTTTTATCCATTTAGTAATGCCTCTGAAAGTTTGCCGAAATCTTCTATTGAAAGTTTTTCGCCTCTGGTGTATTCATCAAGTCCGAGTTTTTGCATTGCATTTTGGATACTTTCTTTTGAGAAACCTCCTCTTAGCAGGCAGTTTTTAATATTTTTTCTGCGTTGGGAAAATGCAGCTTTTACAGTTTTTCTAAAATGTGTGTAATCTGAAAGTTCCAATGTTGGTGTTTTTCTGACTGTAAGTTTAACGAGTGCGGAGTTTACTTTAGGGGCAGGAAAGAATGAACGGCGTCCGACGAGTTCTTTTATTTCTACGTCTGCCCAAAATTGAGAGAGAAGTGTCAGAAGTCCATATTGTTTTGACGGAGATTTTTCGGTTGCAACCATTCTTCTTGCAACTTCTTCCTGAACCATAAGTAAAATATCCGTGATTTTATTTCTGTTTTTGTTATTTAAATCATCAATTTCGCCGAGCAAATGAGCAATTATCGGGCTTGTTATGTAGTATGGAATATTCGCGACAACTTTCACCGAGCCTTCACATAGTTCGGACAAATCTGTTTTTAAAATGTCTTTGTGAATAATTGTCAAATTTGGAGCATTGAGCTTTTCAAGTTCTTTAATGGCTTCTTCATCAAGTTCAATTGCAATCACTTGTTTTGCATGTTTAATCAATTGTTCCGTTACAAATCCAACCCCCGGTCCTATTTCGATTACAGTGTCTTCCGGAGAAATTTCTGCGTAATCTATAATATTCGAAATAACCTCTCCGTTAATAAGAAAATTTTGTCCGAGGCGTTTTTTAGTTTTAAAATATTTTGCTCTGTTGTAGTAGTCCATCTTACCTACTATAATACCACAACCAGGTAAATGTTTTGTAAAATTTTCTTTGATATTTTAAAAGATGTTATAATGAAAACGCGGAGGTTAATTTTGAGTAGTCTAAAAACAAGAGAACGTCTGGAATATCAAGACATATTGAATATTTACACATCTGGATGTAAAGAAAATTCGCTTCATACTATCGGGCTTGAATATGAAAGGCTGCCGATTTCTATGGTAACAAATCAGACAGTGGATTATTCGGCTGAGTTCGGGGTTTGTAATTTTTTGCGTGCTTTTGCTAAGTCTGAAAATTGGGATTACATAACGGATGACTACAATATTATTGGTCTTAAACAAGGTCATGACACCATTACGCTTGAACCCGGGTGTCAGGTGGAGCTTAGTGTCAAACCTGAAAAAAGTATTGATCTTCTTAAAAAGAAAGTCGATACTCTTAACAGTCTTATGGAACCTGTGTTGGATAAAATGGGAATAACTCTTTTGGGTTACGGGGTTTCGCCTCTTTCAACGCATAAAAGTATAAACCTTTTGCCAAAACGCAGATACGGGTTAATGGCAAAATATCTCTGGGGAATTCTGTCTGATGTAATGATGAGAGAAACTGCAGGTATACAGGGATGTTTTGATTTTGTAAGTGAAGAAGATGCGGTTAGAAAATTTAAAATTACAAATAAGTTAACCCCTTTTGTTACTGCAATGTTTGCCAACTCTCCTATAAGAGGCGGGGTGGACACAGGTTATAAGTCTTTCAGAGCTTTAAGCTGGCTTAATACTGATAATGACCGCTGCGGGTTTGCTTATAAACTTGGTGATGAGTATTCGTTTGATGAATATATTGACTATGTAATGAATACGCCTATGATTTTTATTTCCCGTGAGGATTTGCCTGTGAATATTAACGGGAAAATAACTTTTAAAGATTTTATGAAAAATGGTTGGGAAGGCTTTGAACCAACGCTGGAGGACTATCTTCTTCAGGCAAATTTATGTTTTCCGGAAGTCAGACTCCGTAATTTTATTGAAATAAGAAATCAAGATTGCGGTAAAAAGCAAACCCCTTACGCTGTTTTGGCTTTGTACAAGGGGATTTTGCAGAGTGAGTCCTCTATGGATGAAATTGAAGAACTCTTGAAACCGTATAATTATAATGATTTTGCAGAACTAAGGTATAATGTTCCAAAGAATGCGCTGTCAGCAAAAATTGCAGGAGATTCCGTGAAAGATATTGTTAAAGAAATTCTTTATATCGCAGAAAAATCCTTGATTTCAGAAAATGACGGCGATGAAAAATATCTTGACTTTATTAAGGAATATTCTTTGCAAGGTATTACTCCGGCTGACGTCTTAATCCGAAATTGGTACGGTATCTGGAATAAAGATATAAAAAAACTTGTAAAATATCTGTCTGATTAGTTTTCAGGGCATGCCGCAGTGAATTTATATTGAAATAATTTACAAAACTTAATAATGATTAAAACCATGAAATCATGCGTCAGACATGGCTTTTCATGGTTTTAATTTCTAAAAGCATGTCATGGCGCATGATTTGGCATGATTGACTTTTGAAAAACCGCTATTGTGCAGTGTTTAAGCGGTTTGTTACAAATGTTCACATACACATGTCCCTCTCTTGAAAATGCTGACGGATTTTCTATAATGTAATTAAGGACAGGCGGCACACCGCCGGGGATGGGAAAAACGGGCATGTTCTATGCTCGTATTAACCGCATACAGCAATTTTTGATTAGGGCTTGCTGTTATTATGAGTAGATAGTTGAATTTGGAGATTAATAAATTGTTTAGAAGTAGGGATATGGGCAGAGCAGTAGCAGTTAGAAGATGGACGCCTACTGCACTTGAATGTTATAAACGCGGCTGCAATTGTGAAGGTTGTTTTTATAGAGATTTTTTCAGCGGTTCATCTCAAAAATGCCAGATGAAAGCATCCGTTCTTGAACTTGTTCGAGTTATAGGTGCTCCTAAC
>USHE01000074.1 GCA_900554385.1 uncultured bacterium
AGCTACAACGGACGTATTGTCATCTCTCGCAGAAGTTGCCGTTGAAAACAATTACTGTAAACCTGAAATAGACGAGTCCGACGATTTTATCGTAAAAAACGGACGCCATCCGGTTCTTGAAAAAATCTTACCGCTCGGAGAATACGTGGCAAATGACTTGGATTTAAAAAGCAATACAATGGATGCGACACAGTTCATGATTTTGACAGGTCCGAACATGGCAGGTAAATCAACATATATGCGGCAAAATGCCTTGATTGCATTACTTGCGCAAATTGGCTCCTGGGTACCTGCAGACTACGTAAAACTCGGAGTTGTTGATAAAATTTTCACTCGTGTAGGGGCTTCTGATGATTTAACTCTCGGACAATCTACATTCATGGTGGAAATGATTGAAACTTCATTCATTCTAAACTCTGCAACAGATAAAAGCTTTATTCTGCTTGATGAAATCGGCAGAGGAACAAGCACTTACGACGGAGTGGCAATTGCATGGTCCGTAGCTGAATTTATTACAAATAAAATTAAAGCAAGAACTATCTTTGCTACACACTACCACGAATTGAACGTAATGACCAAGACTTATCCGCAAATTAAAAATTATAGAATTACAATAGCTGAAGAAAACGGAGAAATTGAATTCTTAAGAAAAATCGTTCAAGGCGGAGCAAGCAAAAGTTACGGGATTCAGGTTGCCAAAATGGCGGGATTGCCAAGTTCAGTTATCAAGCGTTCACAAGATCTTATGACAAAAATGCAAAAAGACTTTTCAAACAATCTTGCAACTCGCAAAAAATCTTCGGACACAGAATTATCAGTGCCACAGTTAAACCTGTTCAATTAAATTTTGTAAAAGTTTTTTGTTATTTTAACAAATTTACCTGTTTATGCTTTTTAATGTAAAGGTAAGTGCAGGAGTGTTTTATGACGTTAGAATTACAACCAAATTTATATTTTAAAGCATCTGAAATTCACACGGAACAATCAGCAAAACCTCAACAACCAGAAGTTAACAAGGAAAATACAGAGGTTGCTTCCGACACTTTTGAAAATGAGAAAAAGGCAGAACCAGAAAATAAAAAGGGGCTAAAACATAAACTTGCAAGTATTGCGAAATTTTTCACATCAACAGAAGAAATTACAAAAGGTACGGCTAAAGGTGCTATTTACGGAACTCTCGCCGGAGGTTCAATCCTTGGTGCCGGGTGGCTTTTTGGAGCTTTACCACGAGGATTAAAAAACACCAAAACATTAGTTCAAACTTTTAAGCATCCATTTCAAGCTATCAGCAGCAAAACCAAAATCACAGCAGGACTTACAGCCATTGGTATAGCGGCATACCACATTATTAGAGGAAAATTTCAAGCAAACCTCTATAATGCATTCATTGATAAAAAGTTAAATAACAATTAATCCTGCCTGTCAAAAAAACTATTAGAATACTGTACAAAGAAAATAGTGTTCATTAAAAGATGACGCGGCAGATTCTGTATATACTGATTTATGCTGGGATTTGCGGATTGATGTTAACGGATTTAAAAAAACAAAAATTATAGGACATGATTCTTTTAGAATAATAATATTAAAAGATAAAGTTGCACCATACGGAATACCTCCGGCAAACATAAATGTATGTCGCGGAAAATTCGGGGGAACATCCTAGGGAGATGAATGTTCTGCGAAGTATTTATTGGAATAAGCCCTAATCCGCCGAGAATATTTCTCTGATGTCATCCATTGTCAAAGATTTCACGATATTTCTGTCAACGGAAATTACGCTGTCAACAAGATTTCGTTTTATGGTTTTTAGTTTTTGAATTTTTTCTTCAACCGTATTTTTCGTAATAAGTCTGTATACAAAGACTTTTTTAGTCTGTCCAATACGGTACGCACGGGCAGTTGCCTGATCTTCAACAGCAGGGTTCCACCACGGGTCGTAATGGATTACATAATCCGCGCCTGTAAGGTTCAAACCTGTTCCGCCTGCTTTCAAGCTGATTAAGAATATTGGAATTTTACTGTTATTAAAGTGTTCAACGGCTGCCTGACGGTCTTTTGTTTTACCGGTTAGATATTCGTATTCAATACCTTCACGCTCCAACCAGCCTTTTACGATATCCAACATATTTACAAACTGGCTGAACAGCAATACTCTGTGACCCTCTGAAATAATTTCTTCAAGCATAGCTTTAAGTTTTTCAAACTTACCTGAAGACATAACGTGCTTAACATTTTCCTTATCGTAAAGTCTAGGGTGACAGCAGATTTGACGCAATCTAAGCAACGCAGAGAAAATTGATAATCTGCTTTTTTCAAGCCCGTTCTGCTCAATACTCTTAAATAATTCTTCTTTAGTACTATCAAGAACCTGTAAATAGAAATCTTTTTGTTCATCTGTAAGTTCGCAGTACGCAATATTTTCAACTTTATCCGGCAGATCTTTTGCAACATCACGTTTCATACGACGCAAGATAAAAGGATAAATTTGGAGTTTCAAACGTTTTTCAACAGTTTTATCCGCACGTTCCATAATCGGATTTACATAACGAGCATTAAATTCAGCCGCACTCAACAAGAACCCAGGCATTAAGAAATCAAATACTGACCATAATTCTTCAAGTTTGTTTTCTATCGGCGTACCTGAAAGTGCAAGCTTATGCGTTGCCTGTAACTGTTTAACTGCCTGTGCTGTCTGCGACATGGCATTTTTAATATTCTGCGATTCATCAAGAATTACATATCTAAAATTAATATCTTTGAAATGCTTAATATCACGACGAATAAGGGCGTAGCTTGTAATTACCACATCATAATTCGGAATTTCTTTAAACAAAGCTTTTCTATCCACACCGGAAAGTTTAAGACAACTAAGTTCAGGTGCAAACTTCTGGATTTCAGATTCCCAGTTAAACACAACCGTTGTCGGACAAATTACGAGAGCAGGCGCAGGTCCGTCCTGTTCTTTTGCTTTTTGCAGTACGGTAAGAGCCTGTAAAGTTTTACCTAACCCCATATCATCTGCAAGAATTCCATTAAGCCCGTACTTATACATAAACCAGAGCCAGCCGTAACCTTTCAACTGATATTCTCTGAACTCTGCTGTAGCGTGTTCCGGAAGTTGAAGCCCATCATGCGTTGAGAAAGTTGACATTTGCTCCCAGAATTTTTCAAAACGCTCACTTAGTACAAGTTCGACATCAAGGTTTTTTAATTCATTAATAAGCCCTGCACGATATGTTTTTACGGTAAATTTGTTCTCATCGTTACGATAAACATCAAAGGAATTGAACGCCCGCATCATTGCATATATATTTTGAGCAGGAAATTCTACAAACCCTAAGCTTCTTATTCTACTATATTTTTCACCGCTTTGGATAGTTTCGTAAACATCATCAAAGTTAATAATTTCTTCACCAACTCTACCGTAAAGCTGGATTTCAAAACTATCTTGAGATTCTTCTGAAAAATCAATTTTGGCACACATTTTGAACGGCTCATCCATAAGCTTAAAGAAATTCATATCGTCTTTTTCGACAAATTTCCAGCCGTCGCCTGCCTGTTTTATATAGTAATTGTAGAAGTCAATCGCATTTTCTTTTTCCAGAGCAAGGTTATTAGTCTGCATAGGAACAAACCTGCATGCCAGCAGCATATTATAAGAATCCTGCTCGTGTTTGTAATTACGTTTTATCCAGTAAACAAAATCCTCGCCCGGCTTTTTAACTGTAATATACGGTGATTTATCACTTGATTTTGAATAAGGAACAACAACACCGTCATATTCAAATTCCAGAGCCGCTTTTAAGGATTGGTCATAGTCAATCCCCATTGTCACAATATTCAAAGGCGGACGTTCTTCAAGCATCAATTTTGAAATACTTTCATCTATATTAACATCCATTATTTCCCGCAATTTTGGAAGTTCCTCATATATAAATTTTCCGCCGTCAGAATCTTTCAAATCAGTAAATGAAGATTTTAAAAGCGATTGAGGAATTGATTGCATTGCAATATTAGTCGGGAAAATTATATTTTTATATCGACCCCATTTGAGGTGACGAGAGAAATAACGAACTTCTTCAAGCGGATAAACATCATCTTTGTCAGGTCTTTTCCACTCGAGTGAAAGTAAAATTGTACCCCCTTGTGAAGAATTAACATTCAAAATAAGTTTCCATTCTTCATCAGTAAATTTCAATCGCTGTTTTGTTTTCTCATCAAGAACTTCATCGGCGTGAGCAAGCAGAGTAAACATAGGTCCAAACTTTGTAATCGGAATATCATACCATCCGGCTTTTTTATCCTGACGGGAAATAGTTAACAGCTGCTGAAATATAGCAACTTCAACCTTTTGCGAATTATTTAACTCAAAACTAGCATCTTGTTTCTGAGCCTCAATCAACGCCCTGAGAATATTCTCAATCTGGCGGACAACTTTGCCGGTTTCTCTTGACATTACAAGAATTGAGAAAAAATTAGCCTTACGTTTCGGGTTAAAGTGAAAAACGTAATTTCCTGTCGGAGCTTCCGTCAGTTCTGTATTTTCATCAGGGAAATCAAATTCCATCCCGAATTTTGTTTCCAGCCAATCCTCATAAGCATGCTCATCAATAGCTTTGAGTGCAACCGCAACTGCGTGTTTACACCATTCCTCCTTTAAAGGACAATTACAGCGTGCTTCCACCTTATTTTTCTTAAAAATTAAATCTGTATTGTAATGATCCTGAAAATTTCCCTTAACTTTTCCCATATAAAAGTTTTTTTCAGGATAAGTATCAAACACCATATCTTTCAAATGGTATTCGTAACCTCTGCGCCAGCTTCCAGCACTTGCTTTATCTTTTATATATTTGTAATTAAATTCTTCAACACCCATTTGTTGGAGTATCTCTTTCTTTCCAAAGGGTCAATGCCTGATATAGATTTAACTCTATAAACCCTAACGATTACATTATTGCACAAAAATATTAAAACGCAAGTATTTGTTATCCGACAAGGAATTTGTGAAAACAAACCGTAAACAAAACACCGTAAATCGCACCCATAATAACTTCAAACGGAGTATGCCCGAGCAGCTCTTTCAACTTTCCGCCAATTGCCTGAACATCATGTTTATAAAAATCATCCATCATTCTGTTTAAGCAAGCAGCAGTTTTTCCTGCAGCACGACGAACCCCTGCAGCGTCATACATTGTTACAAGCGCATATCCTAACGCTATTGCAAATATCAAAGAGTCAAATCCTGCGATTAACCCTGCGGATGTCGAAAGCCCCATTACCCCGGCAGAATGAGAGCTTGGCATACCGCCGGTTGTAGTAAATATTTTAAAATTAATTTTGCGTGATTGAATTGTAAATATGAAAAACTTTATCACCTGAGCTGTAAAAGCCGAAAAAAGACCTGCTGCGAGAACTTCATATCCGTTATTTGCAATTGTTATCATTTATATTCCTACTCTCTTTTTGATTCCTGAAATTATTTCTTCAAAAACATCTGATTTTACATTGAACTTACTTATAATATCACAACACTTATCCAAAAGGCAAGCCAATTTACATTTGGACTCATCAAGCCCATATAAGGAAGTGTATGTTAACTTACCTGCATTTTTATCTTTACCTAGGGTTTTGCCCATTTCTTCAAAGGTAGAAATTTCATCAAGAATATCATCAGCAATTTGAAAAGCAACTCCTAAAATCTGTCCGAATTCAGTTATGGCATTAATTTGTTCTTCTGTTGCATCTGCAATAATTGCTCCGGTTCTTAGTGCTAATTTAAACAAATCTGCGGTTTTATGCGTATGGATATAATCTAAAGTTTCTGCTTTATTTCCTTGAACATTTCCTCTTTCGCTTTCAATATCCACAACCTGTCCTGCGATAACCCCATAGGCTCCGGCGGCTTGAAAATATTCTTCCAAAATTTTAATAAGCTTATCCGAACTAAGATTTTTAGAATTTTTCACAATAATCTGAGGAGCAAAAGTCAAAAGTGCATCTCCTGCAAGAACAGCGTTAGCTTCCCCGAACACTTTATGATTTGTAGATTTTCCGCGGCGAAAATCATCGTTATCCATACAAGGCAAATCATCGTGGATAAGGGTTTGGGCATGAAGCATTTCTATTGCACACGCAGTCGGGATTGCATTTTCATAATTCCCGCCCATAATACGACAACTTTCAAGACACATCACAGGTCTTAACCTTTTGCCCGGAAGCGTGACTGTATATTTCATAGCCTTGAAAATATCTTCCGGATATTGAATTTGTAAATATTCATCGAGCTTTTTATCAACTATTTTAATATAATCATTCATTGTATTCATTTTTATGTCCTTCCAACGTCATTCTTGTGTCGTTTCAGAAATATACTTATATACGTTTTGTTTGAGCGTATTACGCGCGCTCTGGCGTTTTCGCCCGCTGATTTTTGCAACAGTTTTATTATTTATAACCTTTTTGGTATGTTCTTCTTTCTTTCCTTCATATTTAACTTTTTCTTTATACTCTTTTGCTTCTGCTATAAATTCAAGATAGCTTTCGTAACGTGTTTCATCAATTTTATCGATATTATCAAGAACATTACAGCCATCCTCGTTAATATGCAGACAATCAGAATACTTACATTCGTCCCTGAATTTTGCAATATCATCAAATAACAAATCAACATCCGCAGGAAGAATAAAATCAAAACGAACATTACTAAAACCGGGAGTATCAACTATTCTTGAAGTACTGTTGATTGGTATTATTTCAGAGTGTCTGGTTGTATGAGTTCCCCGTTGAGTTTTTTCGCTTACACTTTTCGTTTTAAGATGCAAATCCGGATTAATAGAATTTATCAAACTTGATTTTCCAACACCTGAATTCCCGCAAAGAACACTAGTCTTACCTTCCAAAATCTTTTCAAAAGTTTTAATGCCTTTATGTTCCGTTGCTGATGTATATGCAATCTTGTAACCTAACGGCTCATAGATATTTTTAATCTTATCTTTTAAATGTTTATCCCATTTTAAATCTTCTTTATTAAAACACAAAACCGCAGGAAGATTAAAATATTTAGCAAGCGCAACATAGCGGTTAAGCTGATGTAAATCTAAATCAGGTTCTTTTAAAGCTGACACAATTATTATTTGATCAACATTTGCGACACTCGGGCGTTTTATAAAACTTTTGCGGGGAAGAAGCTTTGTAATATGCCCGTTTTCAAATTCTACAAAATCTCCCACAAGAATTTTTTCTTTTTGTTTTTTTAGAACCTCTCGAATTTTGCACTCAAAAGTTTCGCCGCCGGACACGACGTAATAAAAGTCCGAATGAATTTTATAAATTTGACCCTCTGCCATTATGGGAATATTCTAACACAAAAAAACTATTCAACGCCCTCTGGATAATATTCATAAGTTAAAGTATCATCGTACAAAACCGAATAATATTCAAGAGTTATAGCATCTTTTTTGACAGAAATATCCCAAGTATCTGCTCCAAACTGGTTTGGGCCTTTTTCTCCATTGAGATCAATTTTTATAGAACCGCAACGATAATCGTGTACAGTATAATAGATCTTGTTGCCATCTGCATCTAAAATAGGATTTCCTTTTCCATCCTGTTTGTAACCTGTGTATTCACTATAACAACTTCCATCATGATTGTATATGCTAATATAGATTACGCTGCCATCTGCAAGAATCATACTCGGATAACCTATGAAATTATAATAAGACGTTTTGCCATTATTATAATATTTTTTAGCCGCTAGAGTCTTCCAAGTCCAGCACCCTCCTTTAGGGCAAACGTTTAATGGTTTTAACGCTTTTGCCAGAATTTCAATAACCTCACCCGGCGTATAAATATTTTTATTAAATAAATCTCCGTAAGAATCAAGGTTGTAATCAACTTTCGTTTTCATCATTGCATTCGACAATATAGAATATGAATGCTTTGCTTGATTTACAAGCACTTTATCTTTGTACTTTGCAACAAGTGCCGGCAACGTCATAGCTGCTACTATTCCAATAACCCCAAGTGTAATCAGAACTTCTGCAAGTGTAAATCCTTTTCTCATTCAACCTCCTATATGTATATTTATCGAATAATTAAATATAATATTGAAATATTCAATATTATTATAAAATATTTGAATTCTATTGTCAATAATTTATACTCAATTACATGGATATCACAGATTGGAACAATGACGAAATAATGAGATTAGTAATGGCAAAAGGGCATATTACCCAAAAACTTTTGCTTAAAAACCTCAAAGACCAAAATGGACAAGATATCCCGCAAAGTACGTTTTCCTGCAAAATAAGAAGAAATGCACTTAAACTCGCCGAATTTCAAACAATATGCAAAATACTCGGATATTCTATCAAATTAGAAAAACGAGAAAATTAATTACGCTGAAGGCATTTTAAACTTCTTATCATCTTTTATAAAATCAGGAAGCTGGTTTTTAGCCATTTGCATTTTCATATACTGCTCTTGAAGCTTGGCTTTTTCGTCGTTATCCGCATCTTTGGCTTTATCGTTCATTTGCGTAAGAATTTCCTTTTCAACATTATTGCCCTTGACATAGACATCCATATCTTTACTTTTTTGAAAAGCTCTTATATTCCCTTCATAGTTAATTTTAGGGGCTTTAAATAAAGTATACAACAACGCCACCCCACCCACTGCCGCTCCGACAAAACTAAGAGCAGTTCCTAGAACAAACAATGATTTTTTCGTTCCGCTTAAACCCTTGTGATTTTTATTAACATATTTTGAAGCAGCTTCTCCTAAATCCTCAAGCACAAAACCATCATCAAACAATTCAAACAAAAGTCTTGCCCCCAATCCCAATCCGCCGACAAACGTTGCCACCGCAAGATTTGTCTTTTCTCCGGCTTTAGAAATAGGATTGTCGTTATTTGCAGACTTTTTTTGTTTAGAATTGTTTGCAGAAGCAAATGAATAAGTATTGTTTTATGCC